>JAZQUR010000014.1:0-10554 GCA_045631425.1 Treponemataceae bacterium
AAAAGATTAAGTACACAAGATGAAGACCTTCATCTAAAAAAGAAGGACTTTATTGTAAAAAGTGCTGCATATGAAGAAAAACGCAAATTAGTTGGTGGACTTCGTTCAAAATTAGCTGAAGCTGAAGCAGCTCGTGAAAAGGGTGAAAAAGCGATGGATTCTATTACAACTCATCGTGAATATGAAGCTCTTCAAAAAGAAATTGATGATGCAACAACTCTTGAACAACAAATTCGCAAAGATTTACAACGTGAAGAAAAAAATCTTGCAGAATTAGATGAAGCTCTAGAGTATGATAAAAAAGTTATTGATGATAGTGAATCTGAATTGAATGCAGGTAAAGCAGCTCTTGATTCAGAAATCAACGAACAAAAAGCTAAACTTGAAGAATTACAAAAACAAGAAGCAATTTACGCAGAAGGTGTTGATCCTGACATTATCTTTAAGTTTGAAAGAATTATCAAAAGCAAACAAGGAAAAGGTATTGTTGCTGTAAAAGGTAACGTGTGTGATGGATGTCACATGATTCTTCCTGCTCAGTTTGCTAATGAAGTTCATGGTGGTGACAAAATCGTATTCTGTCCATACTGTAGCCGTATCTTATTCTACCAAGAATTGAAAGAAGGCGAACAAGAATATTCACACATTGAAGATATCGGAAGTCTTGTTGATTTCACTGATGATGATGATTTTGGTGAAGACGATGAATTCTTTGGTGATGAATACGATGATGAAGATTCAGTAAAAGAACTTGAATAATCAGCAGAAGTAAGAAATCGCTTGGTGCAAGGGATATGTCCTTTGTACCAAGAGGAAAGTCCGGGCTCTTTCGGAAAAGATGCTGGGTAATAACCAGGCAAAAGATTTTTCTTTTGACAGAAAGTGCCACAGAAAATAAACCGCTATTTTTAGTAAGGGTGAAAAGGTGGTGTAAGAGACCACCGGGCATTAGGTAACTAATGTTGCATGGTAAACCTCATCTAGAGCAAGGTTAAGCAGTAAGGTAACTCCGATAGACTTTTGTCAACCTTACGGGTAAATCGCTAGAGTTTTACAGTAATGTAAAATCAGGATAGATGATTTTATGAACTTAAACATTTATTTGTTTTTGTTTTAACAGAACCCGGCTTATTTTACTTCTGCTTTTTTTTATAGGGTGGGGTTATTTATGAAAGTTATTAAATCTCAAAATTCTCAAATCGCACGACGTGAAAGTCAATTTTTGCCTCGCCTAATTATAACTATTGTTATTTTATCAGTTGTTTCCTTATCAGTTTTATTTATAACTAGAAAAATCGTAAAAAATATAAATGAAGTTCCTTCCATTTCAAAAGTGTACGAATATTGGAACAATCAAGATTATCAAAAAGTTTACGAAACTTGTGATATTATTCTAAAAAGTAAACCTTATAATTCCACTGTTATGGCATACAAAGGATATGCAGCTTTTTGTTTATCAATTTCACAATCAGATTTGGAACTATCTCACGAATATATTGATTCTGCTATTAATAGTTTAAGACTTTCCTTGATTGAAGCACCCGAGACTCTTTATCCACAAATTTGTTATATGCTTGGAAAGTCATATTTTCACAAAAATTCTATATCAGCCTATTACTATTATGCGGATAGTGCTGTATACTATTTAAATGAAGCACTAAAATTTGGATTTTCTGCCTCAGATATTTCTAGATATTTGGGCTTAAGTTATGCACAGCTTTCAATGACAGAAGAAAGTATAAAATCATTTTCAGAGGCTTTATTAACTGATGAAAATGATAATTTGCTTTTGGCCATTGCTGAACAATATATAAAAAATGGGCAATCTGAAAATGCGAAACAGTATTTATTTAGAATTCGCTCAATTAGTAATGACGAAATAATGATATTAAAAGCTTGTGAATATCTTGCTTCTATTTATGTAGAAGAAGGAAATTATAACGAAGCACTATCAGAATACAACAGTATTTTGGAAAAAGATCCATATAACGCTGATGTTTATTATGGAATCGGTGTCATTTATGAAAAAATGGGAGACATGGCAAAGGCTAGAGCTGAATGGCGTAAAGCTTTAAAAGTTCAAGTGAACCATGCTGGTGCTTTAAAAAAGTTAAGTTAAGATTAATTATACTCCTGGGAGGAAAAAATGGGATTTTTTGATCGATTTTCAACAGATGTTGGTGTTGATTTAGGTACATGTAACACACTTATTTATTTAAAAGGTAAAATTGTAATTAACGAACCTTCTGTTGTTGCAGTAGAAAAAGGAACTGGTCGTGTTGTTGCAGTAGGAGCAGAAGCAAAGAGAATGCTTTGGAAAACTCCTGGAGATATTGTTGCTATTCGTCCATTAGCTGATGGTGTTATTGCTGATATGGATAATACTGAAAAAATGATTAAGTATTTCATTTCAAGAATTATGCCTAAGCATCAAATTATTAAATCATTGAGAATGAAAGTTGGTATTCCATCTTGTATTACAGAAGTTGAAAAACGTGCTGTTCAAGAAGCTGCTCTAAAAGCTGGTGCAAAAGAAGTTCAAGTTATGGAAGAATCTTTGGCTGCTGCTATTGGTGCACAAATTCCAATTCATGAACCAGCTGGTCACATGGTATGTGATATTGGTGGTGGAACAACTGAAATCTCTGTTATTTCTCTTGGAAGTATGGTTGTTACAAGAGCTATTCGTATTGGTGGTAACTCTTTTGACGAAGCAATCGTAAAATATGTTAGAGATACACATAGTTTGAAAATTGGTGCTGGTACAGCTGAAAGACTAAAAATTGAAATTGGTAATGCTTCAGCAACTCAATCAATCAAAAAAATGGAAATCAAAGGAAATGATGCTATCACAGGTCTTCCAAGAAGATTGGAAATCGACTCTGTTGAAATCCGTGAAGCATTAAAAGATACAGTAAATCAAATTGTAAATGAAATTAAATTAACTCTAGGACAAACTCCACCAGAACTAGCATCTGATATTATCGAACGTGGTATCGTTATGACTGGTGGTGGTTCATTGTTAGAAGGTTTACCAAAATTGATTTCAAAAGAAACTGGTGTTCCAGTTATTCTTGTTGAATCACCACTTGAATGTGTAGCTGTTGGTGCTGGACAAGCTTTTGAATTGTTTAGAGATATTTCATCTGATAGAAGTATTTACGACAATCTAAATAACTAGTTTTTTTCTTATAAGGGGCTAAATATTAAGCCCCTTTAAACTTATATTAATTAGGTATTTCTATGTCAGAACGTCGTATCAGATTAAATTTAAAAACGCCAATAATTTTCTTTATTTTTTACGTTATTCTCTCTGGTTTAATTTTAGGATTTACCTCAGGTGGTTTTTTGATAAATTTTAAACAACTTGGGTTTTCTGTTGTATCTTCTGTTCAAAAAGGTTTTACAACTGTTGCTAATGGCGTAACTTCTTTTTTTACAGCTGTTGGTGAACTTGCTACATTGCGTGAAGAATATGAACTTCTTCAAGAAAAGCTAGAAGATTATGAATATTTACAGCGAAATAATGCTGATATTAAAAAAGAAAACGAAAGATTAAAAGAACAGCTAGGATTTTCTACAGAATATTCATATAAAAATTATCCTGCTCAAATTATCGGGCGTGATCCAAATGCTTTGTATTCTGGAATTACCTTAAATAAAGGAAGTAAACATAATATCAAAAAAGGTATGGCTGTATTAGCTATTCAAAATGGTGATATTGGACTTGTTGGTAAAATTGTTTCTGTTGGAAGACAAACTTCAATGGTTATGCCTGTTTATGATTATCAGTGTAGTATTTCTGCAAGAATTGCAACAACACGTGATATTGGTTTAGTTTCTGGAAATGGTGATTCTAATAATACATTAACATTGAAGTATATTAAAAAGAGAGTTCTTCAAGAGTTAAATCTAGGGGATGTAGTTGTAACTTCTGGTGAAAACGAAAATTACATAAAAGATATTCCTATTGGTTCAATTTCTAATATAAAATTATTGGATTATGATAATTCCTTGGAAATTGAAATTGTACCGATTGTCGATTTTTCGCGATTGGAAAATGTAATTATTGTTGATTCTTCTCAACTTCAAAATATCGAGTAGGTAAAAATGAAAACATTCTTAACTTGTACTGTATTTATTTTATCATTTTTGTTTTTTGAATGTAGTATATTATCAAATATATTTTTTCTTCCTGTTGTTCCTGATTTACTTTTGTTGTTTACAATATATATTTCAATTCAAAAGGGATGTTTACAAGGTGAAACTGTTGGGTTTTTCTCAGGATTGTTGTTGGATTTTGTAAGCGCAGCACCTCTTGGATTAAATGCTCTTTTAAGAACAATTATTGGATTTATCACTGGGTTGTTTCATCTTACAATTGGAACTTCAGGTTTTGTTACTCCAATAATTCTTGGCGTATCTGCAACTGTTGTAAAAGTCTTTTTTACCTATGTTATTTCATTTTTATTTCGCGGTGTAATACCTTATGCTTTTTTCTCAAAAACATTTCTTTTTGAATGTATTTTTAATGGATTATTAGCTCCTGTCTTGTTTTATATATTTTCAAAATTTCAGTCAATTGCACAAGTGAAGGTATCATCTATTTCTGAAATAAGGTAATAAATTATGGCAGAAACAATAAATTCAACAGACTTACATAATAAATCTGGAAGTTCTTCTGATAAGAAAGCTAAAACTTCAGTACTTTTAGTAGTTTTATTTGCTGTTTTTTCGATTTACGCATTAATGCTTTTTAAAATGCAAGTGATTGAAGGAGCAGGTTATCGAATTCAATCAAAAAATATTTCTCAACGAAGTACAATTTTGCCTGCTCAACGTGGTGAAATTTATGATAGAAACGCAAATATGGCTTTAGCTATAAATACTGACTCATTTGCGGTTTACCTTACACCTGGAGAAGCTGGAAGTAATTATGACAGTGTAGCTGCTCGTCTTGCTCAATATCTTGGTATAAAAAAAAGTGATATTGATGAAAAAGTTGAAAGCAAAAAATCATACACATCATACGAAGTAAAAGCATACGTATCATTTGAAGAAATTTCAAATATCGCAGAAAATATTACTGATTTACCGGGAGTTTCTTGGGTTTCAAAACCAATTAGAAATTACGTTGTAGAAGCAGAATCTCTTAGCCATGTTATTGGCTATGTAGGTGATATCACAAAAGAAGAGTTAAAAATCATGTACAACAGCGGTTATACAAGTAACAGTGTTGTTGGAAAAATGGGGATTGAAAAACAATACGACTCTTTGTTGCAAGGTAAAGTTGGAAAGGAATACCGAACTGTAGACGTTTACGGAAAAACTATTCCTGGTACTCCAATAATTGAGCCTCCTGAAATGGGGAATAATCTTGTATTAACTATTGATTCGTCTATTCAAAAGTTAGCAGAGGAAGCCTTAGGGGACAGAGTTGGTTCAGCTATAGTATTAAAACCTAGTAACGGTGAGATTCTAGCTATGGTTTCATATCC
Source organism: Treponemataceae bacterium (assembly GCA_045631425.1). GTDB lineage: Bacteria > Spirochaetota > Spirochaetia > Treponematales > Treponemataceae > Treponema_I. The sequence goes on from JAZQUR010000014.1 coordinate 5,499, forward strand.
ATATTTTGATGCTAATATTTTTAATACAGAAAATTCTTCAAAGGAATATTCAAAACTTGAAAAAAGTTCAAATAATCCTTTGTTAAATCGTGCTATAAATGCGACTTATCCTCCAGCATCAACTTTTAAGGTAATTATGTCTACTGCAATGTTGGCAGAAGACGCAATGCCTTCCTCAAAAGAGGTAGAATGTGCCGGATATTTAGATTATGGTGGAAGAACATTTAAATGTCACGTTGGAATTCCTGGTCACGGATATTTGGACTTAAAACATGGTCTTGCTGAATCCTGTAACGTTTATTATTGGACTGTTGGTCGTGATCATCTTGGTGTTGACCTAATATCATCTTATGCAAACGACTTTGGTTATGGCTCAAGTTTAGAAATTGACTTGCCATCATTATCAACAGGATTCGTGCCAACTGCTCAATGGAAAGAGCGTCGTTACCATGAAAAATGGCTTGGTGGTGACACTATGAACCTTTCTATTGGACAAAGTTATACATTGGTGACACCGCTTCATGTTGCAAATATGATTGCAATGGTTACAAACGAGGGGAAAATTTATCAGCCTCATATTTTGAAGGAAGTTCGAGACCCAGTTACTAATGAAGTAATAGAAGAATATGAACCAAAAGTTCTTCATTCTATGGATATAGATTCTGCTGTTTGGAAAGAAATCAAAGAAGACTTAAGATATACAGTTAGTGATGGGTCTGCTCAATTTCCATTAAATAACAAAATAGTTCAGTTTGCGGGAAAAACTGGTACTGCCGAAGTAAGTGGATACACAAATTCTTGGCACTCATGGTTCGTAGCTTACGGTCCCTATGATGCTCCAGTTGAAGAACAAGTTGTAGTTTGTGTTCTAGTAGAAGCTTGTAACCCTTGGGAATGGTGGGCGCCTTATGCTTCAAATATTATTTTCCAAGGAATTTTTGCAAATCAAACATTTGATGAAGCAATTACAGCATTAGGATTTAGATATTTAGTAAAACCTGTAGGAAGACAAGAATAATGAAATTTAAATTTAGGACCTTTGAAAATTTCGATTTTACATTGTTTTTTTCTGTAATTCTCTTAGTTACAATTGGAATATGTTTTATTTATTCATCTGGAATTAATTCTAGTGGAGTAAATGTTTCAAACGAATATATTAAACAAATTTTTTATGCCTCTACAGGTATTATACTAATGATAGTAGCAATGATTGTGGATTACCGAAAGTTACAAAAATATATGCTTTGGGTTTTTCTAGGATTATTAGCGGTTCTTTTGTATACAAGATTTTTTGGTAGGGAAGTAAATGGTGCAAAATCTTGGCTTGGTATCGGAAATTTTGGTATTCAGCCGTCAGAATTTGGAAAAATCATTTTTATCATGTTTTGTGCGTCCTTTTTGGAAAAGACAAACAAGCAGGATGATTTGAAACGATTTATAAAAGCGCTGTTTATCATGCTTTGTCCTGTTGGACTAATTTTGCTTCAACCAGATTTAGGAACAGCATTAGTTTATATACCTGTGTTTTTGGTTATGTGTTATGTTGCAAATATCCCAAAACGATATATTATGCTAATTTTTTCTATTGGTATGGTAACAATTTTGTTTACTGTATTACCAATTTGGGAAGATGTTATTGCAAAAAGAGATGTAGCAATTTTAAACGTACTAACAAATATGAAATTGCGCTTTATTATTATTCTTGCAACATCATTGATTGCTATTATCAGTACAGTTGGATATATTTTAACAAAACATAAGTACTATTATTGGATTTCTTATGCTTTTGCTATTGTTGTGATTTCATTACTTGCATCTGTTGCAGCTGGTAAAGTTTTGGCAGATTATCAAGTAAAACGTTTGATTATTTTCTTGGATCCACAATCTGATCCGCTGGGCTCTGGTTGGAATATTATTCAGTCAAAAGTTGCAATCGGCTCTGGAAATCTTTTTGGTCAAGGTTTTTTACAAGGAACACAAAGTCACTATCGATTTTTGCCTGAACAGAGTACAGACTTTATCTTTAGTATTTTGTCTGAAGAATGGGGATTTGGTGGCGGTCTAGTTGTTTTTTCACTTTATTTTATCATCTTGTTTAGATGTATAATGATTATGCGAAATACAACAAATACATACGGATATTACATAACCACTGGTATTTTTACAATGTTTTTATTCCACTTTATGATTAATGTTGGAATGGTTATGGGTATTATGCCTATTACAGGTATTCCTTTGTGCTTTTTATCTTATGGTGGTTCATCACTTTGGACAGCAATGACTTGTATTGGTTTGTTGCTAAGTATTAACGTACGTAAACTTGATTTCTAAACATATTTAACGAGGTAATTATGACAAATATTAAGCCCCTAGAAGTTTTTGGCGATGATTTATTGGAAGTTCAAAATCCATCTAGATATTTAGGCGGAGAATATGGACAAATCGTAAAAGAAGGGGATAATTACCTAAATTTTACAATGGCTTTTCCAGATTTGTATGAAATTGGAATGAGTAACCAAGCAATTAAAATCATTTATAATGGCTTAAATGCTCGGGAAAATATTCGTTGTGAACGAGTTTTTACACCAGATACAGATTTTGAAAAGCTCTTAAAAGAAAAAAACGTACCTTTATATAGTTTAGAAACAGGAATTCCTCTTTATCTGTCTGATGTTATAGGTTTTTCTATTGGATACGAACTTGGAATTACAGGTTTGCTTTCTATTTTGGATTTGGGAAAAGTTCCTTTATTAAAAAAAGATAGGACAGAAGAACATCCAATTGTAATTGCTGGTGGCTGTGGTGTTACAAACCCAGCGCCATTTTCAATTTTTCTAGACGCAGTTTTTATCGGGGAAGCAGAAAATCAGTTTTTCGACTTAATTGATGATTTGGCTAAAATAAAAAAATCTGGAGGAACACGCTCTGATTTGCTAAAAAAACTTTCAGAACACCCAAGTATTTGGATGCCTGGAAAAAAAGCAGTTAAAGCAACTCAAATTGATTTTGGAAAAGTTCCATCTGTAAAAAGTTATTTCCCTGTTGCAAATATCAAACCTGTTCAAGATCACGGTGTTGTTGAAATTATGCGTGGATGTCCAAACGGATGTCGCTTTTGTCACGCGGGAATTTACTATCGTCCACAGCGCGTAAAAGATGCAAAAATCATCCTAGACGAAGTTGATGAAGTGATTTACAAAGCCGGACAACGAGAAGTTAGCTTGTCATCACTTTCTTCTGGAGATTATACAGAAATCGACAAACTTCTTGATATTCTTTCAAAAAAATATCAAGATGCTCGGGTTTCTTTTCAACTTCCATCATTGAAAGTAAACAGTTTTACGTTGCCATTACTAGAAAAACTATCTGAAGTTCGTAAAAGTAGTTTAACTTTTGCAGTTGAAACACCATCAGATGCTTGGCAATTATCTCTAAATAAAGAAGTTTTCAAAGAAAAATTGATAGAAATCATAAAAGAAGCTAAAAAACGTGGCTGGAATAAGGCAAAATTCTATTTTATGATTGGTCTTCCACCTGGAAATGATGCTCAGCACTTAGCAAAAAATCCTGAAAATCAAAAAACAGAGGAACAAGAGATTGTAGACTTTTTAATTGAGATTCAGGAAGCAACTCGCATAAATTGTTCTGTAAATGTTGGTACATTTATTCCAAAAGCTCATACTCCATACGAAAGAGTTCGTCAACTTACAATTGAAGAAGCAACTGAAAAAATGCTTTTTATCCGTCGAAGTCTTCCTCGGGGCAAATTCAAGGTAAGTACACACTTTGAATTTGTTTCATTTATAGAAGGTATGATTTCTAGAGGGGATGAACGAGTAGGTGAGCTACTTCTAAAAGCCTACCAAAAAGGTTGTCGTCTGGATGCTTGGGAAGATCACATGGAAGTTGATATTTGGAAAAGTGTGATTGAAGAAGCTGATTTTGATGTTGTAAACGAAATTACTCGAGAACGTGCCTCTGATGAGATTTTACCATGGAGTGATATTAGTCTAGGCCCAAAAGAAATATTCTACAAAAAAGAATTCGACAATTCTGTAAATCGTATTTTAACAAATAAGTGTGCTCCAAAATGTACATCTCCATGTGGGGTATGTAATGTACAAAAAAATATACAAGTTGATACAAATTCTAACTTTAATCTTGAGAAACTTTCTGAAGATGTATTAAGAAATAGACATAAAACCATACCATCTGGAGAACAAAATATTCCAATTTTATATAGAGTTCTATTTTCATTTACAAAACAAAATGGTGGAGAGTTTATTCCTCATTTGGCAACACAAGATGTTATTCATAAAGCATTTTTACGAAGCGAATTACCTGTTGTCTTTACAGACGGATTTAATCCAGTTCCACGTCTTGAACTTGCAACAACCTTATCTCTTGGAATTGATAGTACAGATGAAATTGCTTCATGTTTATTGCGTTACGAAACATCTGAAGAAGAATTTGTATCAAAAATGAATGAAAGCCTTCCACAAGGTCTAAAAATCAATAGTGCATACATTTTCCCAGTTTCAAATAAACGAAAACGTGAATCATTAAGTTCATGCTTATATGGTGCAGAATATCAATATAAATTTTTGATTACAGAAAATCTTGTTAATCAATTTTTGAAATCAGATAGATTTATAGAATTTATAAGTAAAAATTCAGACTTTAAGTTCACTAAAACTGAGAATCCTTTGGTTTTCGATGTTTACATGCCATTTAGAGCTGACAGACCTTTTAGAAACTTAATAGAAGAATATTTTGAAAATAAACTTCATAAGATTTTGCATATTTCAAAGAATAAAACTCTTGCTTCAGAAAGTGATAAAGTTGGATCATACTACGAGATATTCAAATTTTACGCAGATGAACATGCAAAGTTTATTTAATAGAGAAGTAAAATAAGTATCCTAATTACAGATTTTCTTTATTAAAGTCTGTAATTGGATTGTTTGGTAGACAGAATATGTATTATAAATAGTAATATAAAATTAACAAAACTTTATTGAAATTTTAATATTTTATAATTAATATTTATATAATC
>JAZQUR010000015.1:0-10460 GCA_045631425.1 Treponemataceae bacterium
GCGATAATTAATTTATATAGTAGAATGTAATTATCATTTTGATAAAAAACAATCTAAAACATTAAAATCAGATGTTTTAGAAAAGAAAAAATATACTGAGGTTTTATTATGAATAATTTTCTAAAAAAAGCTTTTTATCCACCTGCAGAATTCTTTGATGCTCTGAATCTAAAAGTAAAAACTCAGCTTTCAGTTATTATTCCGGGAGCTTTTGTTTGTATCATTATGTTCTTGCTTTTTGGGGTTGTAACTGTATCATCTTCTATTTCTTTGTTGCTTTTCGGACTTTTTTCATCTGCAATATTCTTTTCTGGATTAATGTTTATAAAGAAAACAAAAATATATTTAGGTGCTTATCTTATTTCCGTTGGATTTTTGTTTGCAACATTAATGATTTCATTTTTCATTCCTTACTACGAATCTGTTGTTCTTCCATACAGAACAGCATGTTTTATCGCTGTAATGGTTGTTTGTAATCAAGTTATATCAATTAGAAAAACCCAAACTGTGTTCTTTTCAGTTGGATGTATGATTATTTGGGCAATTTCATGTTTCACATATTTTAGTCCACTTTTTGCCATGGATTTTGGTGGCACCTTGAAAAACGTGCTTATTTGTACAATCGGCCTAATCCTCGCAAATGCTGCGATTTTTATGACATCATTTTTCTCAGATAAAACTCTAAAAATCGCTGAAAAACAAGAAATTGAATCAAAAGAATCTCTAGAAACTTTCACAAAAGTATTGGAAGAATCAAAAGCAGGATTAAATATCGGAAAACGTCTTGCAGAATCAGCTGATATAGCAAGATCAAATGTTTCTGAAATTGACAGTTTGTATAAATTCCTTGTTTTAGAAGCTTCTACCCTTTCAAATGAGTCAACAACTGTAAGAAATGTTAGTAATCAGATTGCAACAAGCGCTACAAGAATGCAAGGAAGTATCCAAGAACAAAATGCTTCTATCACTGAGACTTCTGCTGCGCTAACTGAGATTTCTGCAAACATCAGCAATATCAACATAATCGCAAATAAACGTAGAGCTGGTATGAATGAAATAGTAAATGCTCTTGATGCACAAATGTCTCTTATTAGAGATATTGTTGATAAAGTAGAAAAAGTTCAACAATCCTCAGACGGAATTGCAGCCTTTGTAAACACAGTTGACTCAATCGCAAGTCAAACTGGACTTCTTGCAATGAATGCTTCCATCGAAGCTGCCCACGCTGGAACTCTTGGAAAAGGTTTTAGCGTTATTGCACAAGAAATTCGTAAGCTTTCAGAAGAAACAACAAAAAATGCTGCTTTAATTTCTGAGACTCTAAAAGTAAACACAGAAGTTGTAAGTTCAACAACTGCTTCTGTTTCAACTTTTGCTGAACATACTAAAAAAAGTGCAGAAGAAATTAAGACAACTGTTCACGCAATCGAAGAAATCCTTGCTGGAATTTCAGAAATGGACACTGGTACTCAAGAAATTATGAAATCATTACAAACTATTGTAGATGAAGCTCGTCTAAATGCAGACCTTGTTTCAAGTGTAACAAAAGAAATTACCGAACAATCTGATTCTATTAACAATATTTCTAACTTTGCTTCTGAAATGGAATCAAAAGTTGCAGGTCTAGATGATTATATCAGAAATATTAAGATTGCCATTGCAGATATCAAAAAAGATGCAGAACAAAATAATATTGTAACTGAAGAAATAAACAAAATAATGCAATAATTTTTATCTAGAAAACAAGAAAATAACTGATTAATTTCTTATTTTGTGATAAAATGTTTTATGTCGATGGACAAGGAAAATCAAATTGCAACCATCAACGGAGAATCATATTGTTACAGCTTTCTTTTGTTAATTTTAGAAAAGACTCATTTATCATTATGGAAGGTAAAGAAGAATCTGAAAACTTTTATATCATCCAAAGTGGTAAAGTTGGTACATTCCGAGATATTGAAGTTTCAAATCAAGATAAAAAGATTCTTGGACCTGGGGACTTTATTGGCGTAATTTCTTGTATGTCTGGACAATCTAGAACAGAATCAGCTGTTGCATTAACAGATGTTGTAGCAATTTCTGTTCGACGAAATCAATACTCAGAATTAATCCAAAACAATACTTCTGTAGCCATGAAAATCATTCGCACTTTTGCAAATAAAATGCGAACTTTGAACGAAACTCTTACTCTAATTACTCTAAAAAACAATATTGTTTCTTCCTTTGAGCAGTTATTTTCTATTGCATCTTATTACGAAAATGTAGGAAATCCTAATCTTGCAATTTATGGATATTATCACTATTTAAAATCATGTCCTTATGGGGAACACGCCCTTGAAGCAAGACAACGATTCGTTACATTAAAATCAAGAACAAATGTTGTACATTTTGAAAATCCACCTGAAAATATCAGAAATTATCAAAAAAACACAATGATTTTTGCTGAATGTCAAAATGGAAATGAAATGTACATTATCCAAGAAGGACAAGTAAAAATCTCAAAAGTTGTGGATGGGAAAGAGGTTATTCTTGCAGTATTGAAAAAAGGTGATTTCTTTGGGGAAATGGCGCTACTTGAAAACAAACCTCGTTCTGCAAGTGCTATCGCCCACGAAAACTGTAGATTGATGGCTGTAAATCGCCAAAACTTTGATTTGTTAGTTGCAACACAGCCACAAATCATTGCAAGATTGACTACAACTTTAGCAGAACGACTTTGGTCTATGACTCGACAAATGGCAAATACTGCAATCAAAGAACCACTTCACAAACTTTTGGATATGATTGCTTTACAATTAGAAAAAGCAAAAGTGAATTGTGAAAAAGGCACTTCTTACACTTTGGATTTATCAGTTTACGATTTGCCAAAAATGTGTGGAATCCCACTTGAACAACAACAAGAAGCTATCGAACAGTTGATGCTTGATTATCGTGTAAAAATTGATGGAAAAAGAATTTTCATCAAGGATTGCAACGAGTTAGTTAAATCTGCAGCAATTTTCCGTAAACAATCTCGATAGTTTTTTCGATATTTAATATATGAAGATTTTGCCAACTATCCATTCTCAAAAAAAGTTAGCCTTCATTTTGATGTTTATGCTTTCTTTTTTTGCATTTTCTCAAGAAATAAAATCCGCCGATTATCAGCCTGATAACACAAATTTACCAACTGGATATTCAACCGTAAAACTTGGTATGTCCCTTGAAGATGTAAAAACAGCCCTTCTTCGTGATCCAGATTTTGGCTATCGTGGGGAAAGAGATGTGTCCCTACTTCCTGGTGAAAATCGCCAATTAATAGAAACAAATGGCGCAGACTTTTTGGGAAATTGCTGGTTTCAGTTTCACGAGAACGCACTTTATATCATTTCTATAAATGTAAATCCTGATTTTATGGATTATTATTCGATTTTTAGTACTCTTTGCAAAAAATATGGCAATCCAGAATATCTCGACCCAGAAAAAGCCACTTGGGAAGACGAAAGTGTTATCCTTTCCCTAGAAAAGCCTTTATGTTTAAAATACACAGATGTGAAAGTAAATAATCAAATTTTAGAACAGTCAGAAGCTCAACAAGCAACAATCGAATATTTACGAGAAGGATTTTTAGACAGTCTATGAAAATACGCAACAAAACCTTAATCGCCATTTTGATATTAAGTTTCGCATCAATTTTTATGATGATTTCCTGCGAAAAAAAACCAAACTCAAACTTAGAAGTAAAAAATCTTACAATCAACAAAGCAGATGGAAGTTCTGTAACCGTAAAAGCAGAAATTGCAGACACAGAAGAAAGCCGCCAATTTGGATTTATGGAAAGAGAAAAAATCCCAGATGGAACAGGAATGCTTTTTGTTTTCGATAGAGACCAGGTTTTGTCATTTTGGATGAAAAACACTCCTCACCCACTTTCCATTGCCTATATCGACTCAAGAGGAAAAATCCGAAACATTTATGATATGACGCCTTTTAGCCTTGCATCTGTTGTTAGCACAGTTTCAGTTCGCTACGCTTTGGAAGTGCCTCAAGGCTGGTTTGAAAAAGTGGGCGTAAAAGTTGGAGACACTGTAGAAGGCATAAAATAGAAGGGAAAAAATGAAAAACATAAAAGCTGTGATTTTTGATATGGACGGTGTTCTTCTTGATACAGAAACCATTTGCCAAAAAACTTGGGCTATTGCCGCCGAAGAAATGAATCTTTCTAACATCAACGAAACTTTTTTACAATGTCTTGGAACAACAAAAATCGAAACCACCCGAATTATCCACGAAAAATACGGAAATCACGTTGATGTGGACGCACTTATGCAACGAAGCCACGACCTATTTACCGAAGTTGAAAACACCCAAGGGATTGATTTAATGCCTTACGCAAAGGAAACCTTGGAATACTTAAAATCCAAAGGATACAGAATTGGTCTTGCTTCTTCTACACGAGGACCAACTGTAAGACGTCAGCTTGGAAACTTGGGGATTTTGCACTTTTTTGAAACTCTCACCACCGGTGATATGGTAAAAAATAGCAAACCAGACCCAGAAATCTTTACTTTAGCTGCAAAATCTCTAGGATTGGAACCAGCTGAATGTTACGCTGTGGAAGACAGCTTTAACGGAATAAAAAGTTCTTTTGGTGCAGGCCTTGTGCCAATTATGGTGCCAGACAAAATCCAGCCCACAGAAGAAATCAAAAAAATGTGCTACAAAGTTTTTCCTTCCTTGAAAGAATTTGTAGATTTTTTGGAAAACTAAACCTAAAACTTAGATATTCATCCCTAGTAGGTTTTTCCCCACTAGGGCTTTTTTTTACTTCAGACATAATCCCCCCCTACCGTTGCTCACATCAAAAAAAATCGCTATTATATAAGTATTGATATTTTGAAGCTTTTTATGGGAGGCATGATAAACACTTCTCCTGAAATAGCGTCGAAGTGTTTATCTGTAAAGTTTGCGTTGCAAACTTTCTTATCATTTGCTGTTTTTCACTTTGTTGCAAAACAGCTTTAAAAAGTCAAATCGGAAATTGAAATTTCCAATTTGACTTTTTATGGGAGAAAATTATGTCAGAATGCTCACACAACTGTTCATCTTGTAGTTCAAATTGTTCAGAGAGAAAAGAACCTCAAGATATGCGTGAAAAACCACACAAGGGAAGCAATATAAAAAAAGTAATCGCCATTGCCAGTGGAAAAGGTGGCGTTGGAAAATCATTTGTTACATCAATGATGGCAGTTTTAATGAATAGAAAAGGTTATAAAACTGCAATTTTGGATGCTGATATTACAGGCCCTTCTATTCCAAGAGCTTTTGGAGTGACAGAAAGAGCCCAAGGCAACGAAGAAGGATTATATCCAGTAAAAACAAAAAAAGATATTGGCATTATGTCTCTAAATCTACTTTTAGAAAACGATACAGACCCAGTTGTTTGGCGTGGACCTGTTATTGCAGGAGCTGTAAAACAGTTTTGGACAGACGTAATCTGGGGCGATGTGGATTATATGTTTATCGATATGCCGCCAGGAACAGGAGATGTGCCGCTAACAGTTTTCCAATCAATCCCTGTAGATGGAATTATCGTGGCAGCAAGTCCTCAGGAACTTGTTGGAATGATTGTAGAAAAAGCTGTAAACATGGCAAGTATGATGAATATTCCAGTTTTGGGATTAGTAGAAAATATGAGTTATGTAGAATGTCCAGATTGTGGCAAAAAAATCCAGATTTTTGGAGAAAGCCACATTGATGAAATCGCTGCAAAACACGGGGTAAAAACCGTTTCAAAAATCCCACTATCAAGAGATTTTGCTGCAGCCGCTGACTCTGGAAAAATCGAAGACATTGACCTTTCATTCTTAGATGAAATGGTTTCCATGTTGGAAAGTTTATAGACGTGTCAAAGGGGAGGTGTCCCCTTTGGAATCCCCTCTTTTTTTGGGAAAGGAAAACCCATTTTTTTCGATAAAACGGGTTTTCCTCCCCCAAGCCCCCACCTTTCCCAAAAGAACGACCAAAGGGCTTGCCGCCCTCTGGACTCTGGCCATAGGAGTTTGTTTTGGAGGTTTGGAGTTTATGGCTCGCGTGATTGGGCTAGATGTCAGGCATGACTGTTCCAGCGTGCCGTGGGTAGCCTTCGAGTCTGGGGTTGATTTCAGACACGGCTTTGGCGAGCGTGCGTATTTAGAATAGAAATAGTATTGTAATTGATTTTTACTACTAATAATATTTCGATGCATTACAAAAAAAATAGCCCGAGATTCGAAAGTTTTTATTGCTTCCATGAATCTTGGGCTTTTTTGTTGATATTAGTTTTTTCAAAGATTAGCTTAAAATTTCTTTTAGGATTTCAAGACCTGTATCAACTTCTGGTTTTGTGATTACAAGAGGTGGCAAAAATCTTAGAGTTTTTACACCAGCTGTAGAAATACACAAACCAGTTCCATTTTCTGCGGCTGCAAGGCACATTTTTTGAACTTCACCGGCTGTGGCGAATTTGGAAGTTTCTTCAATATCAATTCCAATCATCAATCCTTTACCGCGAATTTCTTTTACGCAAGGAAGATTCCATGATTTGATTGTATTTCTGATATATTCACCCATTTCAGAGACATTATCCAAAAATGCTTTTTCTTTTAGGATGTTTAATACAGTGTTTGCCCCTGCAGTTGCCAAAGGATTTCCGGCAAAAGTTGATTGATGATCGCCAGCTACAAAAACATCTTTTGCAATACCCTTGTAAATACAAGCACCCATTGGGATACCAGCTGCAATACCTTTTGCAAGAGTTACAACTTCAGGGTCAAAACCAAGGTCTGTACTTGCTAAAAGACTTCCAGTTCTTCCCATTCCAGTTTGAACCTCGTCTGCAATTACAATAGCACCCGCTTTCCGTGCAGCTTCCGCTGCAGCCTTTGCCCATTCTGCATCCACAAGATTAACGCCCCCTTCACCTTGAACGCACTCTAACATAAAAGCACATACAGTTTCGTCAAAGGCAGATTCTAGACAATCATAGTCATTAGCCTTGATTGTTCTAAATCCTTCTGGATATGGAGCAAAACATTCTGGGTGGAATTTATCCTGACCAGTGGCACATAAAGTTGCAATAGTTCTTCCGTGGAAAGATTTTTCCAAAGTAACAATCACGTTGCGTTTTTTTTCCGATACAGCACAAGTTCCATTTGTAGAAGCCATTTTTCCAGTAGAAACTAGATATCCATATTTACGAGCCAATTTGATAGCAGCCTCATTTGCTTCAGCCCCACTATTTCCAAAATAAACTTTATCGTAACCAGTTGTTTCTAAAAGATTTTTAGCATATTTTAGTCCAATATCACTAACATAATAATTTGATATGTGGATTTGTTTTGCAACTTGATTTTGAAGAGTTTTCACAAGTTCTGGATGATTGTGTCCAAGACAATTAACACCGATGCCAGACACAAAATCAATATAATTTTTTCCGTTTATATCAGTAAGAGTTGAGCCATTTCCTTTTTCGAAAACAACATCAAAACTACCAAAATTATTAACAACATTCTTTTCCATATAAAATATCCTTTTATGTTCATTTAACGTAGTCAGGTGGATGTTACTACATCGTGTCCTTGAAAGCCAAGCGGCCAAGGAGGGTAAAATTCTGTAAGAATACTTGTCCGATAGGCTTCAGTCCACGCTTCCGCAACATCCACCTGTCTGGTTCGCTGTACAAGTATATTTTTCATGCGCAGCCATTCCACAAACACGCAAGCTACCAACAGAAACGCTCGTCAGAGCCATTTCCAACATCTAGACCAATCACGCAAACTAAACACGGTACGCTGGAACAGCCGTACCTAACATCTAGCCCAATCACGTGAGCCACACACGGAATGCTCATCAGAGCCATTCCTGACATCTGCCCAATCACGTGAGCCATACACGGTGGCACCGTTCGTCCAGAACGCCACCTGAGTCTTCTAGCCCCATCACGTAAGCCACACACGGTGGCTAAGTCCGTTCAGGACGCCACCTGAGCCTTCAAGCCCCATCACGCAAGCCACAACCCCAAACACCCAAAACCAACTCCCTTGCCCAGAGTCCAGAGGGCGACAAGCCCTTTGGTCGTGTTTTCGGAAGGGAGGGGTTTGGGGAGGGGAACTCTTTTCATCGAAAAAAAAGAGTGCCCCTCCCCATTAAGATAACATCGTTCCAATACCTCGGTCGCTAAACATTTCGATTAGCAAACTGTGAGGTACACGACCATCAATAATGTGAGTTCTTGGTACGCCGCCTTTCAATGCAGTTAAACAACACTCAATTTTTGGAATCATACCACTACTGATTACACCAGTTGCTATCATAGATGGAACAGCTTCTCTTGCAATTCTCTTTATCAAACTGTCAGGATTATTTACATCACGCAAAACACCAGGCACATTTGTTAATTGTACAAATTTTTCAGCGCCCAAAGCCACAGCAATTTTGGCAGCGGCAGTATCAGCATTGATGTTGTATCGGGCATCATCCCCTTGTTCACCCAAAGCAACAGTACTGATTACCGGAATAAATCCCTGCTCAAGCAAAGAACGAACAATTTCAGGATTAACCTCTGTTACATCCCCTACATAACCTAAATCAGCCCCATCCTTATCAATTTTCTTTGCACGTAACAATCCTGAATCCACGCCACTTAAACCAACAGCTTTTCCGCCTTGTTGAAGCAAAATCCCAACAATATCCTTGTTAAGTTTTCCAGTTAAAACCATTTGCACAATTTCCATGGTTTCTGCATCTGTGTAGCGAAGTCCATTTACAAACTTAGATTCTTTCCCAACACGTTCTAGCATATGATTGATTTCTGGCCCACCGCCGTGAACCAAAACAACTTGAATCCCGATTGTATTCAAAAGCACAATGTCTTCCATTACAGCTTTTTTCAAATCTTCGTTCAACATGGCGTTTCCACCATATTTTACAACAACAACCTTGCCAACCCACTGTTTGATGTAAGGCAAAGCCTGAACAAGAACCTCAGACCATGTTGCGCTATCTAATTGTTTATCTAAATCTTTTTCTGACATAATAACCTCTTATCATCCCCAAAATTCTTAATTGATTCTAGGTTCTGTAATCTCCGTTGATTTTTACATATTCGTATGTCAAATCACATCCCCAAGCAGTACCAGAACCTTCACCATCTTTCAATTCTACAAGGATTTTCACTTCTTTTTCTGATAAAGTGATTTTTGCCTTTTCTTCATCAAAATCCAAAGGAACTCCATTTTTGAAAACAGTAATAAAGTTTTCTGATTTTTTGCCATCATCCACAATACTACAAGATTTGAAACTTACAGTTGTTTTTTCTGGTGTGAAAAATTCTCCGCTGTAACCGAGAGCACACAAAATACGACCCCAGTTTGCATCCTTTCCAAAGAAAGCAGCTTTTACCAAACTTGAAGAAATTACTGCCTTTGCAAGTTTACGAGCTGTAACATCGTCCTTTGCGCCAACTATGCTACATTCAAGAAGATGCTCTGCCCCTTCACCATCTGCTGCAATCCGACGAGCCATTTCTGTATTCAAAGCATTTAACGCTGCCACAAAAGCCTCGTAATCAGCATTTTTTTCTGTGATTTGTGGATTTTCAGCCATTCCATTTGCCAATAAAAGCAATGTATCGTTTGTACTTGTGTCCCCATCAACAGAAACACAGTTATAAGTAATTTCTGCACTTTCTTTTAGAGCTTCTTTTAGCATTTCAGAAGAAATTGCACAGTCAGTTGTGATAAAACCTAGCATTGTTCCAAGATTGATATGAATCATTCCAGAACCTTTTGCCATTGTTCCGATAGTAACTGTTTTTCCACCAATTTCTGTAGCAACTGCAACTTCTTTGTATTTTGTATCAGTTGTCATAATTGCAACACGAGCTTTTTCGTGGCCTTCTTTTGAAAGACCTTCAGCCAATTCATCAACGTGATTTTCGATAACTTCTACAGGAAGTTGTTGCCCGATAACACCAGTTGAACAAACCAAAACATCATCTTCATCAATTTTGCCCCATTTATCCAACTTGCTAACAGCAACAGCCGCAGCATGAGCCATTCTCACAGCCACATTTGCACCATTATCACCTGTACAAGCATTTGCATTTCCACTATTTGCAATTACAGCCTGAGCTTTTCCTCTACGTAGGCGTAACATAGAAAGTTTTACAGGTTCTGCTTTCACCTTGTTTTGTGTAAAAACACCCGCTGCGTTACATTGAACTTCAGAAACAATTAACGCTGTGTCTTCTTTTGTTCTACCAGCTTTTATCCCTGAAAGAACACCATTTGCATAAAAACCTTTTGGAGCTGTAACTCCACCTTCAATAAATTCCATATTAACCGCCTATAAAATGAATTATTATACATTAAAAATACCATTAATTTTATAAATATGCAAGATATTCACAAAAAATTGCATATTCCTTGCATAAAAAAATT
>JAZQUR010000016.1:0-30712 GCA_045631425.1 Treponemataceae bacterium
AGGGGTGCACAATCTTTGTAATAGGGAAATGAATTAAGTGGTGTGTATTCCAATTATGTTTCCTTTTTTTTGGCTTTCATGTTACTGAAAAACCATTTGTATATAAAAAAAGAGCCGTTTGAACGACTCCGATTTTCTAGGATAATAATTATGTTCTAACTAACTATAACATAAAGGATAAAAAATAGTCAACACATATAAAAAAGCAATAATTTTAAAATCTTAGATTCATTTTATTTACAAACTACAAATATTTATTCCCAATTTGAAAAAAGTTCAAAACCCAAATCTATATTTAAATTTCGTAGTTTTTCTATCAAACTAGATGATATTTCAAAAGCAATATGAGTTTTTTCATACAAGGAAATGTAAAAAGAACATTTTCCACCCGTTGAAGAAAATTGTTGAAAGATTGAACTATCACTAATACTATTTTTTAATAAACCAATAGCCTTTTCAATTCCAGCGTCAATATCAATATCTTCCTTCGAAACCAAAGAATAAGAAACATAGGTTGTTTCCCAAACTCCTAAAAGTTTTGTTCCTCTGGGAGTCGTTTTTTCTTCTCCAATCGAAAAACATCTAGAGGGTTCTAAATTAATACACTTTATTATTTCATCTTTATTTATTTTTGGATGCCATATTTGAAGAGAAATTGATACCATTATTCTCTCCCATTTTTGACTTTTAAAACATTTAAGATAATTAATAACAAGATGATAAAAAGACTTATATAAAATCCGATATGAAAAAATAAACAAAAATTCCAATCAACAAAACAAGTTTTTAACAAACTACAACCATCTATAATAATAGAAAAGTACAATACTGTCTGAAAACAAAAAATAAACAATGTTAATATTATATCTAAAATAGAAACTTTCTTTTTTCCTCGGATTAGAAAAATAATAAAAAATGGAATATATAAAAGCTTTCCAAATTCAATAATAGCATTATTATCAGCTAAAGATGGATAATTTGATATATAATCTATATTTTTTGATGTAGAATTATTAGTTACAAGTCCTTTGGAATAAGAAAATCCAAAAGAAGAAAGAATCAATCCAAATATTATTATTAACAAGGTCAATCGAATTTTCTGCATAAACAAAGTTTATCATAGAGTTTTTTGACTTGCAAATTTTTCCGCCTCACAAAAAAAAAGTTAACTAATACAATTCTTCGCTCCAAGTAATTTCTCCTGATGTTGAAATCAACCCTTCTTTTCCATTTTGAATAATTTGGGCATAACCATTGTAAAATTTAGTTGCGGATTCAAAATTTATTTCAGATATAAAATTACCTTGTACGTCTACAAAGTTATATTGATTCTTTTCTATGTACGCCAAGCTATATCCATTAGAAAATGAAGTTAAACTTTTAGCATAGATAGGATTGGAAACAACCTTACCCTCTTTATTAATCACGACCCAAGTAAATGGATTTTGATTAATTAATATACAAGCATACCCATCCACAAAATCAGTTGCTCCAATTATTCCATCACAACATTCAAAAGAAATATCCAACATGAAATCTCCAAAAGGAGAAATATATCCTGTTTTTCCGTTGATAGTCAAAACAGGAATTAAGTTTTCTGAAACTCGTTGCCCTAATAAATCAATCTCAATGTTATTTAACAACATAGTACCGAATGTATCAATTATGTTAAAATTCCAGTCATTATCAAGGATAACAGAATAATTTTCATAAAAACCATAAACCCGAAAATAACCGTTTATATTAAATATTATTTCTCCGTCTAAAGTTCTGTAGTAATATTTTCCATCATTTGGAGAAATTCTAGAAGGAATAAATGGGCTTTCTGTAGAAAGAAAATTTATACCATACAATGTTTTATTATTTTTTATATTAACAATGCAATTTCCGCTTTCATGATAAAACCAATCTTCGTATATATGAGATAATTTTGATGTCTTTGTGGAAAAAACAATAGAATTATTTTCAAAAATAAAATAATTATTTCGAATATTCCCAATATAATAATTCGTATTTAAGATTGGCATCAAAGAATCATATTTAGGAGATAATAAAATTTCTAAATCAGAATTTAACAAACCTATTTTTCCTTCATAAGAAAAAGGAATAAAATTTTCTGCAACAATCAAAGAAAAAAAAGACATTAAAACTAAAACAAGAACTATTTTCTTTATATTTTTAATAAAATAAGAGCATTTCATCAGCATTATTTAAGCCCCAACCATAAAGTATTCCATTTTTATCAATAGCAAAACTTGTATAAGAGCCAACAGACACAGATTGTATATTTTCTAATATCAACACAGGACTTAAACGTGGTGAAGTTGTGCCGTCTCCAATAAACCCAAAAATTGAATAAGTACTTTTAGAATCTCCACCAGCACCACCGCACGAATATAGTTTACCATCTTTTGTTAAAATTAAAGAATGATAAATGTTGCTTTCCATGGTAAAAACATCTTCCATAACAAATATTTCAGATTCAAGAATATGTTTTTCAGATTTCCCAATTCCTAAAGCACCATATTCTGCAAATCCTTTTCCAAACAGTTTATTATTTTGATATAGAATTAAATTTGAAGAAATATAGTTTACGTCTTTGTTTATTACCTTTATCGATTTATTATTAACACAGTATTTTGCACCATACAAAGATTCAAACGCCAATTTATTTGTTGAAATAAAGTTTTTTACATTTGAAGCAATTTTTATAGGTGAATATTCAGGCGCGGTTGTACTTAAACCCATTTCTCCCAATAATTTTTGTCCAAATCCCCATAAAGAATTGTCTTTTTTTATATAAAACACGGAACTCTCAACAGCAAGAATATCAATTACATCACTTTGTATCAAAAAGGGAGATTTCTTATTTTCTTGTTTATTTGAATTATAGTAGCGTCCTGTAAGCCAGACTGTTCCATCTTTTTTTAAGAAAATTGCTGTATTATCTGTTGCAGAAATCTTTTTTACATCTGAAAGAATTTTCACAAATTCATTTGATTCTTTTGTTGAATTATTTCCTAATATTCCATTTATATTTAAACCTGTTCCAAAAACTGTTCCATCATTTGTTAAAACAAAAGTATTAAAATCTGTAGCACAAACTTGAATTACATTTTCCATTATTTTTTTTGGTAAAAATTGATTTTCAGTTAAACCGTCTCCAAGTTGAAGTGAAAAAAGTGGAAACCAAAACAACAAAAATAAAATTATAAAGGACAATTTTGAAGACATCGATATTTTCTGCATAAACAAAGTTTATCATAGAGTTTTTTGACTTGCAAATTTTTCCGCCCATAAAAAAAGCGACTCCCCAATTTTGGAAAGCCGCTTTATATCAATTAATGAAAATTTACTTTAATGCAAGGATATTTGCCAATGCAGGATTTTTTTCTAGGTCTTTTTTCAAGCCTTCTGCACGAGCTTTATTTACATAATCTTTGCTTTGGAAAGAATATGTGAAATTTGTGTGAACGTCGTATGTTCCGTTCATAATTGCATAAGCATCTTCTGTCATTACAAGTTCTTCATCTGTTGGAATTACAAAAATCTTGATTTTTGAATCGTCTGCACTAATCAATGTTTCTGCGTTTCTTGTACGAGCCATAGCATTTTTTGCAGGATCAATTTTGATTCCAAGATTTTCTAAGCCTTTTAGACAGTTTTCACGGATGTATGGAGAGAATTCACCAACACCAGCTGTAAATACGATTGCATCTACATTTCCGTCCATTGCAGCTAGATATGAACCGAAGTATTTTTTCAAGCGATAACATTCCATATCCATGGCAAGTTTTGCTTTTTCATCCCCTTCGTTCATAGCTTTTTCAACATCACGACGGTCTGTGTATTTTTCAGTGATACCTAGAAGACCAGATTTTTTGTTCATTGCTGTATCCATTTCAGCAGCTGTCATTCCAGTTTCTCTCATGATATAGAAAGCCAATGCTGGGTCCATATCACCAGTACGAGTACCCATTACAAGACCTTCAAGTGGAGTGATACCCATTGATGTATCAAAACCGCAACCATTTTTAACAGCACACATAGAAGCACCGTTACCGATGTGAGCGATAATAATATTTGTATCTTTTGGTTCTTTTCCTAGCAATACAGAAGCTCTTTTTGCTGTGTACAAGAAAGATGTTCCGTGGAAACCATAACGGCGAGCACCATATTTTTGGTACCATTCTTGTGGAATAGCATACATATATGATGATGCTGGCATTGTTTGGTGCCAAGCTGTATCCATAACTGCAACGTGTGGAACTTCTGGAAGAACTTTTTGTGCAGCTTCAATACCCATAATATTTGCAGGCATATGAAGTGGACCTAATCCAATAACACTACGGAATGTTTCTAAAACTTCTGGAGTTACTTTTACAGATTTTGTAAATTTATCTCCACCATGAAGAACACGGTGACCAACAGCTCCAATCACACTCATACTTTCAATTACACCATGATTTTTGTCTGTAATTGCATTGATAATCAATTCAATAGCTTCTTTGTGAGTTGGACAATCGCTTTCTAGATAAAATTCCTCTTTACCTTTTGGATTGTGAGTAATACAAGAACCAGCTTGTGTAACTCTTTCTACAACACCAGTTGCTAAAACGTCTTTGTTGTCCCAATCGTAAACTTGGTACTTTGCAGAAGAACTTCCGCAGTTTAATGTAAGAATAACCATATATATCTCCAAAAAAAAATGCACATTTTTAGCTATTTTATAACATAAGAAAATAGCAACTAAAAAACAAGTCTGTATCGCAAACCTGTTTCTTATTTTACACGTTCAAAAACTAAATCAAAAGAAATTCCGTCTGAAATTTTTAATTGTGAACCATCATTTTTTAAATACATACCTTGATAATCAGCAGGATTATCTGTAAGTTCTATATATTCTGATGCATACATGATATAAGGAGCTTCTGATGTATATTCGTATTGAGGTTGTGCAGCTACAATACTTGCCCAAAGTAAATCGCTAGAAACATTTTCACCCAATTCTGCATAAAGGCCAACCATTTTGTCAACAAATTCTGTATAGTCACATTCTAAAGTATAAACACCACAGATTTTTCCATCAACTTCTACTGGCAATTCAAATACGTATGGAGCATTAATAACAACCCCACCAGGAATTCCGTAATCAGCTTCTGAAAATTCTTGAACTAAAACTGTTTCCCATTTTCCATAAATTTGTTCAGAAGTAGTAACTGGAACATAATCATTGTTTTGATTTCGTCCTTCCACAGTTGTAGGAATAACAACATCATTTGCTTTTTTTGAAGCACAACCTACAAATGAAAATAATACTAGTAATACTAGAGAAAAAGAAATAATTTTTTTCATAAAATCACTCCATAAAAAAATTTTAACTCAACCATATAATTATATATCTTTTTTTTACTTCTGAAAACTATTTGGATAAAAATGCTTTAATTTTTTCTATTTCTTCCAAAGCAAGAATACGACCTTGGTCATAAGTTTCTTGAATTTTCTCAGGATTTTTCTCAGTTCGACTTGCCACCAAATCTGTTTTTGGGCGTAAAATATAAACATCCCCACTTTCAGCAAGTTTTTCTAAATCTTTTAATTGCTGATTGTAAATTATGTGACGTTCTTCCACCGCTTTTACAAAATTTGGATATTTTTTGTACAAAACTTTTATCAAAGGAAGCATAGAATTTGCACTCTTTTCATATCCCTTTGGCTGAGTCAAAATCACAACATTTTTTTCGTACCCCATTTTTCTGAAAGCCTGAAAAGGAATAGAATCTGCAACGCCTCCATCAAGAAGTTTTTGACCTTGTATTTCAATTATTTTAGCCACGAGAGGCATAGATGCAGAGGCGGCTATCCATTTAATATTATCATCACGTAAAGATTTACACTGATGATAAACAGCTTTTCCTGTTTTTACATCTGTAGAAACAGTATAATAAGCAGTTTTCTGATTTTCAAAAGTTTCGTTATCAAAAGGATCTAAAACTTTCGGTAGTTGATAATAGCAAAAATCAACATTGAAAAAATTTCCCGTTTTCAAAAGAGAGCCAAATCCCATATATCTTTTGTCGCTGCAATATTTTTTTGTATAACGCACAGATCGACCTTTTTGCTTTGATAAAAAACTTGCTCCATGAACAGCGCCCGCGCTAACTCCAACTACACCATCAAAGTTTATATCATTTTCCAAGAAAACATCTAAAATCCCAGCGGTAAAAATCCCACGATGTCCGCCACCTTCTAAAACTAATCCTTTTTTCATATATCCACCATAAAAATAATATGCTTAAAATATACTATATTTCACAAAAACAATAAATATGTCATTTATAATTTTGACAATATAAGGCTTTTCCGGATTTTCCATAGTTTACAAAATATCAATTTTTTGGTAAAATTCTTCAGCGTTTAAATAGAAGAAATATAAGCGCATTCCATTTATGGAAAACCTTAATTAAGGTGAGGCCAGGACTTCAAGCCCTACCCCATCAGTATCTATCAGGAGATATTATGAAATTTATTTTTTTGGGACCTCCAGGAGCTGGAAAAGGTACATTAGCTGCAAAAGTTGCAACTTCATACAATATTCCACACATTTCTACAGGGGAAATTTTCCGCGCTGCAATTAAAGCAAAAACTCCACTAGGATTGAAAGTTCAAGCTATCATCGATTCTGGAGCTTTGGTTAGCGACGATATCACAGTAGAACTTGTAAAAGATAGACTTTCTCAAAGCGATGCTCAAAATGGTTTTATCTTAGACGGTTTTCCTCGCACAATTCCTCAAGCAGAAGCTCTTGCAAAAATCATCGACATTGACTCAGTTGTAAACTTTGACATTGCTGATAACGAAGTTGTTGGACGTCTTTCTGGCCGCCGTGTTTGTAAAAACTGTGGACAAAACTACCACGTTCAATTTATGCCACCAAAAACAGAAGGCAAATGTGACAAATGTGATGCAGACCTTTACACACGTGATGATGACAAAATCGAAGCTATCACACATCGTCTAGAAGTTTACCGTTCACAAACAGCACCACTAATTGATTTTTACCGTGAAAAAAATCTTTTAACTGATATTGATGCTCGTCCTGCAACAGAAAACATCCTTGCAGAATTCGAAGGTAAATATCCTCATAACTAATAAACGAAAGGCCGTCTTATGTACGAAGTTGAATTAAAAGCTTGGTTAGATAACAAATCAGACACAGAAAACAAGCTAAAAAAATTTGCTACATTTGACGGCTTTTTTGAAAAACAAGACACTTATTATCACCTTGATTCAAAAAATATCACAGTTCGAATCCGTGAAGAAAAAATCACCCATCCTGACAATTCCGTTTCAAATCAAGTCTTAGTTACTTACAAAAAAAAGCAAACAAAAGTTTCCCAAAATAACGAAACCTACGAAGTAAATCTAGAAAAAGAGTTTAATATTTCTGCAAAAGAGGATTTTCAAGACATTCTCTTTGACTCAGGCTACGAAATTTCTTTACAAAAACACAAAAGCGTTTCAAGTTATTACGCAAATATAGAAAACTCAAAAAACGAAAAAATCCAATGTCACATTGAACTTTGCTACATCGAAAAACTTGGGGATTTTATCGAAATAGAAACTTTAACAGAAGATAATTCAGAAGAAAACACATCTATGTTAAAAGAAGTTTTAGTTTCGATTTTAAACATGGTTGATATTCCAATATCAAAAATTGAAAAACGATATTATAAGGAGATGCTAAAAAATGTTTGATTCCTCACTTTTTAAGCAAAATGCAAAAAACACACTAAAAGGAAATTGGAAAGTTCCAGTTTTAGTAACTTTAGTTTATATGATTGTAACAGCAATTCTTGTTGCACCAGAATTTGTTGCAGAATACACCTACAACAATGGAACAGTTACAGTTTCTTATTTCATCTCTACATTGATTTCAACTTGTGCTAGCGGAATCTTAACATTCGCAATGGCATACTTTTTCTTAGCATTTGCTGAAAATCCTGCCGTTAAATTTTCTTCATTTTTAGATGGCTTAAATCACTTTTTAAAAGCAGTTGGAGCAATTTTATGGCAGACACTTTGGATTTTCTTATGGACATTTTGTTTTATAATTCCAGCTTTTATAAAAGCATATAGCTATTCTCAAATAATGTATTTACTTGCAGAATATCCAAATATGAAAATCAACCACGCAATGAAGCTTTCTATGAAAATCACAAAAGGATACAAATGGGATCTTTTTTTTATGGAGCTAAGTTTTCTAGGTTGGATGATTTTAACTGCATTAACTCTTGGCTTACTTAGTTTTTATGTAACTCCTTATTACGAATTAACACATGTAAACGCTTATAAATTCTTAAAAGCAAAAGCTTTAGAAACAGGCACAATCACAGAAGAAGACTTAAACCGAGATTTTTAATCTTAGGAAAATAATATGCTAGAAAATTTACCAATTCCTCAAGATGAGGAAATAAAATCCGAAGACTTCTCAAACGAAAATGCGTTGCAAACTGTTTCTTCAAATTTTGAAAATGAAAATCCTAAGCCAAAACGAAAATTTACTGGCTTAATTATTCTATCAGTTTTGTGCTTACTTGCTGTATTTTTCGGTTTTTCACAAATAAAAGCTGCAAGCAAAATTGATGATACTGATGTATTTCACGCAAAACCAAAGTTTTTCTCAAAAGGAAAATACATCGCCACAATTTCCATAGAAGGCACCATCGAAGAAAAAAATCAAACTTATGACCAAGAGTGGCTTTTATCAACTATTGATGAACTAAAAAACGATTCTGACAATCTTGGAATTATGCTAAAAATTAACTCCCCAGGTGGTGCAGTTTACGAATCTGACGAAGCTTACTTAAAACTTCTAGATTACAAAACTTCAGGAAAGCCGATTTTCGCCTATTTTGAATCAATGGCCGCCTCTGGAGGATATTACATTGCTTGTGCAGCAGACATGATTTATGCAAATCGTAACACATTAACAGGTTCTATCGGCGTGATTTATGGCCAACACTTAGATTTGTCAAAGTTTCTAGAAAAATATGGCATTAAAACCACAACAATCACTGCGGGAGAAAACAAAAACATGGGAAGCATGACAGAACCACTAACAGATTCCCAAAAAGCAATTCTCCAATCTATTGCAGACGAATGCTATGATCAATTCACAGAAATCGTGGCAACAAGTCGAAATATGAACATTGATGATGTAAAGAAAATCGCCGACGGTAGAGTTTACACAGCAAAACAAGCCCTAGAAATCAATTTAATTGATGAAATTTCCACATACAACGAAGCATATTTTGATTTCTTAAACTATGTTTATATCAATAGTGGTATAATACAAAATGTCAACCAAATCAACTTTGAACCAGAATACAAGACTTCTTTTGCAGATTATTTTTATTCTGTGTTTGAAAATATCTCAAATAAAAAAGTTTCAACACCTTTTTCTAGCGCTGTAGAAGCATTAGAAAAAGACAATTTCACAAAATTTTATTATCAACTTTATTAGTTGGTGTATAATAAATACAGGTGGTCAAGGGACGTTTCACTTAAACCCTTGACTCACCTTTGTTTCGGTTCGTCAAACATTGTAGAACCGAAATAAAAACTTTTAGTTTGGAGGATAATTTGGACTTTTCTTTTTTTCAGCAAACTTTTACTAAACTCTATGGTAAAAAAAATTTGGATTTGCAGTATAAACGGTATGAAAACTTAGTTGAAAACTACAAAAAACACTTTTCATCAGATGGGAAAAATCTTAGGTTATTCACATCACCTGGACGAACAGAAATCGGAGGAAATCACACTGATCACAATCTTGGAAAAGTTCTTGCAGGAAGCATTCAACTAGACTGTATTGGCGCAGTAGAAAAAACCGAAAACACAATTTCGATTTTTGATTTAACATACAACGAAGATTATTCTATTGATATCTCCCAAACTGAAAGAATTCCTGAAGAAAAAGGATCTATCGCCTTAGTTCGCGGAATTGTACAAGGTTTCAAAAATGCAGGATATAAGGTTGGCGGATTTAATTCTTGTTTTACCAGCGATGTAATTGCCGCAGCTGGAGTTAGTTCATCTGCCTCTTTTGAAATGATGATTTGCGGGATTTTAAACATTCTCTACAACGATGGAAAAATCCCACTTGCAAAACTTGTAGCCATTGGACAATTTGCGGAAAACGCATACTGGGACAAAGCTTCAGGCCAACTTGACCAAACCGCTTGTGCTGCTGGCGGAATTATCTGTATCGACTTTGAAAACAAAAACGAGCCTTTAACTCGGAAAGTCAACTTTGATTTCACATCTGCTGGCTACACAATGATGCTTGTTGTAACAGGAAAAGGTCACGCTGATTTGTCTGCTGAATATTCGGCTGTCCCACAAGAAATGAAAGCTATTGCATCATTTTTTGGTAAGGAAACTTTACGGGGCTTAAACTTTACAGACATCACAAGCAATTTACCAGTTCTTCGAGAAAAATTTGGAGACAGAGCAGTTATGCGTTCACTTCACTTTTTCGAAGAAAACGTGAGAGTTGAAAAAGAAATCGAAGCTCTAGAAAATGGTGATTTTGAAGAATTTTTAAAATTGGTAGAAGCTTCTGGAAACTCATCATGGAAATGGCTTCAAAATATTTGTGTTCCGGGAGTTGCTGAAGAGCAACCTATGGCTATCTGTTTAGCACTTTCTGAATATTTTATCAGAACCCATGGCAAAGGTGCTTGTCGCTTACACGGCGGAGGTTTTGCTGGTGTTATCCAGGCATTTATTCCAAATGAATTAGCAGATGAATACATTGATTTTATGAACACTTCCCTAAATGGTAAAAAAAATGGCAAAAACAATGTATACAAAATGACAATTCGCCCGCTTGGAACAATAGAGATTTGCTAAAGGCTACTAGATTATTCCCAAGACTTTGGGAGGAGTCAGCTTTAAAAAGCTGGTAAACTAATTAGGGGTAGGAAAACCACTCAGAGTCCGAAGGCCGTTGTTTTCCTACCCCTAAAACCCCGACCTTTCTCGGCCACGGCTTAGGGTTTCACCCTAAGAACCCAGTTTTTATTAATTTATTGACTTTTTTCAAAATAAAAAACACATAGTATATATTTAGATATATTTTTGTATTTGTTTTGATTACCAATACTATTTCGGTACATAGCTTTTTTGTCTATTTATTAAAATATTGGGCTATTGCTTTTGAAACTTCAGATAAATCGATTGGCTTTTGAAAAAATTCTTTTGCGCCAAGATTTTTTACCCTTTCTTCAATTCCCTCATCTTGCAAAGACGTAATAACAAAAACTCGTGGATTTCCAAAACTTTCTGTTTTATTGATTTTTTCACACAAACTAAATCCGTCAACACCAGGAAGATTCAAATCAAGGAAAATCAAATTTGGTTTATTTTCAGAAACAAGAATACCTGCTTCAAAACCGTCATAAGCTTGGAAGATTTCTGCCTCAGGGTAATTTTTTGAGATATATTTTTTCAACAAAAGATTAATAGCTTTATCATCATCAACAATTAACACAGATAATTTTTCATTAAAATCATCTGGAAATCGCATATTTCGTTCTTTCATAAAAGCAATCAAATCTTCTTTATAAACACGATATTGACCACCTGGAGTTGTAAATGCTTTCAAGTGACCATTATGAATCCAATTTATCGCTGTTTGATTAACAACTCCACAAATATTTGCGACTTCTAAAGCAGAATAAACCGTTGTTTTTTTATTTTTTTTGACCATATCTATATCCTAGCACATTTCAATCTTATAAGCAAACTAAAGTTTATAAAATCTCTATTTTCTTTATTTTATACAATTTCTCTAATAATTCTATTTGAAAAACCTAGTCTTTCCAACGCCGAATAAAGTTTTTCTTCTTTTTTTCCAATTCGTCGCAATTTTTCCAAAGCTTTTTCACAAATCTCAATTTCGCTGTGCTCTTCAAAAAACTCGTCTATCTGAACTGTAGCAATTTTCTTATCAACCCCACGTTGCAAAAGTTCTTGCATTAAACGAATACGCCCCTCGTAATGAGTAATTGACCGATTTCTGATAAAAGCCATTGCATACCGAGAATCGTCTAAATATCTTTTCTCTTCAAGATAATCCAAAGCCTTTTCCACAGCAAAACTCAGATGCTCTTTTTTTATTAACTTATTTTTTAACAAAAACCTAGAATGTTCACTTTTCCCAAGATATTCCATAGTCTTCTTTTCAGCAGAAAAACACAAACCAGCATTAACACAGTCTTCAAAATCGTTTTGAGAAAGTTCTACCTCCACATCCAAAATGATATTAGGATTTTCAAGATATACTGTGCGAAGATAAAAATTCGTTACTGTATTAAAAGTGATTTGAAAAAGGGTTTCGCTAAGCTGTTTTATTGAAGTAATTTTGTACTTTTCTAAATTTTCATTTTCCATAAAAACAACTATAAACTTAGTTGATTTTCAGGTCAACCCTGATTTTATTGATTTCCAATTTAAAAAGAAAAAACCAGCCCAAACGAGCTGGCTTTGAACAACAAAGGCAAAAATTAGCGTTTGCTGAATTGGAATCTTCTACGTGCACCACGTTGACCGTATTTTTTACGTTCAACCATACGTGAATCACGTGTAAGGTATCCGTTAGCATGTAGTGCGCTGTGGTTAGCTTCGTCTACTTGTGTTAGAGCACGTGAAATACCGTGTAAACAAGCACCAGCTTGACCGTTTAGACCACCACCAACAACTGTAATTTTGATGTCATATTTTGAATCACTTGCTGTAACCATTAGAGGTTGTTTTACAACTTGAACTTGTTCAGCTGTAGCAAAATAATCATTAACATCTTTACCGTTTACAGTAATTTTGCCGTTACCTTCGCGAATGTAAACACGAGCAACAGCTGTCTTTCTTCTTCCTGTTCCAATACCTAAGTTTCTTACCATACTAGACTCCTAATTATACTTCTAATGGTTGTGGATTTTGTGCAGCACATGGATTTTCACTGCCAGCAAAAATCTTTACGTTCTTGAGCAATTTGCGTCCAAGACGACCGTTAGGGAGCATTCCTTTAATAGCAAGCTTTAAAGGATCTTCAGGATGGCGTTCAATTTTCTTATTGAAAGTGAAAGATTTTAGACCACCAACGTAACCTGTGTGATGATAGTAAATTTTACCTTCTGCTTTGTTACCAGTTACAGCAACTTTGTCTGCATTGATAATTACAATGTAATCACCCATTTCTTGGTTAGGTGTGTAAGTTGGTTTGTGTTTTCCACGTAGTACAGCAGCAGCTTTAGCAGCTACACGTCCAAGTGGTTTGTCAGCAGCGTCAATAACATACCAGTTACGTACTGCTTCGTGTTCTTTTACGAAAATAGTTTTCATCTTTGTACCTTACGTAATAAAAAATCCTTCAGGAAATCAACCTTGCATCGGGTCTTTTTCCTGCTTCAACATATCTGGGTGAGCAAACCCTCTTCTTGATACTTGAAGTGCAGATATACGGGAGTCTTATAATACCAATTTATCAATTTTTGGTCAATACTATTGTAAATATTGATTATGTAAACAATTATTAAACTGTTTTTTATTTAATATCTACGTTATTTCGAGATGCTTCTTCTTCTTTTTTTGCTTCTTTTTTATCTTTAATGTCAGCAATTCCAACAAAAATAGAAATTAAACCTACAAAAGCAGATAAAACAGGTGCAGCACCTTTTAGAAAAGCAACAATTTCTGGTCCCCAACCTAAAAATCCAGGTAAAGCAGCAAAAACTGTAAAAGCAATAAGAACAATACCAATAATCATTGCAACCATTTTGACCTCCAATAAAAAATAAATATTTTTATGTATTCTACAAAAAAAAAGTTTTAACTTCAACTAAATTCAATAATTACTAAAATACAAAAATCATTTGCATAAAATATTTTTTACACTTAGAATTAAACTATGAACTACAGAACATTTCCAAAAATCGACGATTGTAAAATTTCTACACTAGGTTTTGGCTTAATGAGACTTCCCTTATTACCAAATTCCGAAGAAATTGACAAAGAAAAAACTCGCAAATTAGTGAAACTTGCTATCGAACAAGGGATAAACTATTTTGACACAGCTTACCCTTATCACCAAAAGAAAAGTGAAATTATTTTTGGGGAGATTGTAAAAGAAGAAAACTTGCGAGACAAAATCTATATCGCAGATAAAATGCCAATTTGGGAAGTGGAAAAAGAAGAAGATTTTTATCGGATTTTAGATGAACAACTAGAAAAACTTCAAACATCCTATATTGATTTTTATCTTTTACACGCCCTTCATAATGAATCTTGGGAAAAAGTTAAAAATCTAAATGGTTTGAAATTTCTTGAAAAAGCAAAAGCTGAAGGCAAAATCAAGCATATCGGATTTTCATTTCACGATAGCATAGATGTTTTCAAAAAGATTATTGATGAATACAATGATTTTGAATTTTGCCAAATTCAGTACAATTATATTGATGAAGATGGAGAAAAACGTACTCAAAATCCAGGTTGGCAAGGCTTAAAATACGCTGGTCAAAATGAAATCGGCGTTATCATTATGGAGCCACTTCGAGGCGGTTTGTTAGCAAATCCTCCAGCTGGAATCAAGGACATTTTTGCCTCAGCAGATGTTCCACGGCTTCCTGCAGAATGGGCGTTGCGCTACATTTGGGAAAATCAAGAAGTTGTAACAGCTCTTTCTGGCATGAACGACGAAAATCAGATTTTGGTAAACTGCGCTGTTGCATCAACTGCATTTCCAAACTCTATGCCAAATTCTCAAATGGAAGTTATCAAAAAAGCACAATACTGGTTTGAGTCAAAAATCAAAGTGCCATGTACAGGATGTAAATATTGTGTGCCATGTCCAAAACATGTTGATATTCCGGGAATCTTTGAAAAATTCAACAACGCTTCAATGCGGGGTTTGTTTGAAAACACAGAAAAGATTTTCTTAGAGGAATATAAAAACCTTGTAGACTGGAATCGTGGTGCAAATCAATGTATAAAATGTGGGGCTTGTTTACAAAAATGTCCACAGCACATTGATATTCCGGGGAAACTTCAAGAAGCCCACAATTCACTTCTTATGTAAAAATAAAGTTTTCCAGCAATATTTTGCAGAAAAATATACATAAAACAAGAATTATTATGGGGCGAAGGATTTTTGCACCTTTTTGGGTAAAAAACTTTGCTCCCATATAATTTCCCGCAATACTAAAAATCCCTGCAATTAATCCAAGATAAAAAATCACCTTACCATTTATAATATAAACAATTAGCGAAGTAATGTTTGATGTTAGATTTATAACCTTTGTTGTTCCAGCCGCTTCATTTAAACTTACTCGCGCCATACCAGTTAGTAAAAGCAACAAAAAAGTTCCAGTGCCAGGACCATAAAATCCATCATACATTCCAACAAAAAATGCTGGAATCAAACACAAAATCAGTGTAATAGAATCAGAAAAACTTAGTCTTGAAGTGTCAAAGTTTTTTGTTTTTAGCACATAAAAAGCGATAAAAGGCAAAATCACCAACATTATTATGATAAAAATATTTTCAGGAATTATCAAAGCTAAATTTGCCCCAATTCCAGAACCAATCAAAGCAAAGATAATGCAAGGAATTCCGCGCCGAAAATTGATAAATCCGTTTTTACCGTATTTTATAGTTGATATTGTAGTTCCCATGGCAGAACTTAGTTTGTTAGTGGCAATAGCGTTATGAACTGGAAGCCCTGCAAATAAATAAGCCGGAAGAGAAATCAAACCTCCTCCACCAGCGATTGCATCAATAAATCCTGCGAGAAAAACCAATGGACAAATAATCAGTAATTCAGTCATAAACTAGAAAAGATTATCAACCTTTGATTGAAATTGATTTCGAATCTCGTTTTCGATAGTACGAATTGCTCTTTGGGTTGCTTCTTCTTCAGAAAGATGAGCCTCACGACCAGAAACTGCAAAAGGCAAAACTATCTTTTCTGTTGATAATTCTGATAGATTTGCGTTTACAACAAACCTGATATACTTATTTTTTGATTCAGTAGTAATATTTAGTGGTGAAAATGAAACATCTGCAACCAAAGTGTATGTAGCATCTTCATCAGTGATTTTTGAAAGTTTTATGCCGTATTCTGCAAAAATCTTTGAAAATGCAGCTTCGATTCGCCCATCAATATCACCCTTAATTTCAAATCCTATAACGATTTGAGAAAGACAACGACGAGCCAACTCTTCTACGTTTGCAGCATTTCCATACTCAGGAATAGAAACCTTGTAAAAATCTGGATTTATTACAGCCAAAATATCAAGATAATAATCGTTTTCTTTTGCAAGGGTTGCTGCCTCCGAAAGTGTTGCGTAAGCTGCAAAAGTTCCCATATTTTTGTATGCATCAACTATTTTTTCATTAATTACAGAAGTTAATTCTTTGATTTTTGATTTATAATGATTTCCAGCTTCTTTTCGATTTACCAAAGCAAGGGCATAATATTCAACAGTTTTTCCATTTTTCACAGGATAAACATCTTGAATGTAAATTCCAGAAATCACTAAATCAGTGTATGTTTCCACATTATTTGTTAAATCTTTTGTTGTATCCCACCCTTTAGAAGTTTGTAAAAAACTTTCTGTAGAAGTGGTTGTAGATTTTACGTTTTGCTTAACAATCTTTGTGATAGCAGAAATTGCGGCATTTTCGGCACTGGCTCTGTCAGAACCGTAACCAACAGCAGATAAATATTCAGAGTCGCTATAAACTGATGTTGGAGATAAAATCCATGCAGGAACATCATTTTCTACGGTTGCACAAGAAAATAGCATACCTAATATCATTAAAATAATAAGAAACTGAAAATTGATTATTTTACGCATAATGTTTCCACCAAATTTAACTTATTTTTTGAAACTTCCACTTTCTCAAAAACTTCTTCATAAAGTTTTCGTCCGTGTTTGTCTAAATATTTTACTTGGATAAGATAAATTCCCTCTGGTAAGTTTATCCCGCCCACAAAAGCTTCAGCAGGGAAAAACTGTGATGTTCTTAAATCAGCGAATTCTGTAGCAACATTCCAGATTTTTGAAGCGAGGGCTAAAAATTCAATTCCAACATCATCAGAATCCGCGGCGATATAGTCCAAAGTTGAAGAAACTACTGTCTTTGATATGGAGCGAATAACAGCTTTGCTATAAATCAAAGATTTTTTTTGCCTGAATGTATCAAAAGCAATATTTTCCATGCTTTCAATTTTTTCCATTGATTCAAGATAAGAACTATTATCTTCTCCAAATATTGAAACACTTATTGCATCAACTTTTGTTCCTCTTTTTAGCATTTCAGGTAGTGCTATTGTGAAAAAAATGTCACTACTGATAGAAAAAGGTTCTATACGTTGCTCAATTTTTACAGGAGCCAAGCCAACAAAACTAATTATATTTAATCTTGCCATATCTCGAGGAATATAAAATTCTTCATCTACAGCAAGAGGAATTTCAAAAGGATATAAGGCAGTTTGTGTTTGAAAAGCTTCTGCAATTTTCTTACGGTCAACTTCAGCAGAATCAAATTGATTTATAGAACGATACAAAATCAAACTTAAATATCGAGCTAAAGCAGAGTTATTAAACTGAATAGTTGGATCTAAAACATTCTCAGTCTGAGATTTTGCATAAGCAATTTCTTCTGAATATTTTACGGAAAGTGATTTTTGCTTATTATCAAAACGGCGAATTTCTACAAAAGCATCTTCGGTTTCTCCAAGATGAATGTAATTTAACGCCATAAACAAGTTTGAATATATGTCTTCGTATTCTTCACCAGAATAATCTTGAACATTGTCGTTTGAAAAAAAGGATAAAACTCCTTGAGAAATACTTTTTGCATAAAAAAATTCGATTAAGCGTTCTGCATGGCTTAATTTTTTGTTAGATTCATCATAATCTTTGTTATAGTGTGCCAATAATCCTGAATCTAAAGAATAAAGCAATTCATCTTTTTCGGTATAAATTTGGTCTTTTTTTTCTTCAAGTTGTTCATAAGCAATGTCGTAATTTGCAGCATCTAGTTCTTCGTACACTTCTGAATAATCTCTTATTGTTGTACAAGAAAATGAAAGAAAAGTAATAATTGAAAATAATAGGAAATTGAACCACAACTTGATTTTCATACTAAACCCACTTTTTAACAGCCAAATGTTCAAAACAAGTTCTGAATACTCTTCAACATACAGAACTTGTTTTGGACGTTACAAATAAAGACTGTTCCGTATTTTTAAATAATATTAGCCTCTATAATTTGATTTTGTAATAAGTTTTTTGATTTCTGAATTTTCACCAATCCAAAGTTTGCGGTTTGTTTCAATATCAATTAATTCTGCATAAACAAAGTATGTGCGAACAGTTTTATTATCAACCATATCAACACTTGTTTTTACAGAACCAATTAGCATAAAATCCGCCCCGTACTCGTTTGCAAGACGTTTTGCAGTTTCTTCAGAAGCCCATTCTTGTTGTTCAAGTCTTTCTTCGCGGATTTCTTGTCTTTCTGAACTAGAAGCAACAAAGTCAACTTTACCACTGTTAATCAAAGCTGTTTCAAACTTTTTCACGATAATTGATGTATCGATGTGTTCATCTGTATCATTTTTGAAAGAACCAACGATTACAACTGGTAACATTCTGTTGTTGCGAATGTAGTTTTCGATAGCTGGTGCGTTTACACAGTCTTTTACAAGTGTTTCTGCAACAATACGAATATCTGTATCGTTCCAATATCCACTTAAATCGATTGCTGTACTTGCATCAATTCTATCAACATTAACAGATTTTGTTGATTCACATCCTGTTAAAACTAGTAATAGAACACAAGTAAAAATAACAAATATTTTTTTCATTTTCCTCTCCTAATTTAAGCAACAACTTTTTGTTACTTTTTTTTATTCATTCATTAGCGTTGCAAGAACTTTTGCATCGTTAATTAAATTGTCCAAAATACAATATTCGTTTGGTTGGTGGGCAGTTTCGTCCAATGTTCCCCAAACAGTTGCATCATATCCAGCGATTCTTAGATATGCGCCAACAGTTCCGCCTCCAATTCCGATTGGATAAGCTTTTTTGCCGTTTACCTTTTCGATAGCTGCACTTAGTTTTTTTACAACTGGAGCTTCTACGCTAGTTGCAGGTGATTCAACAGCTTGTGGTTCTTCAAAAGTGATTTTAACACCGTATTTAGCTTCAACTTCATCCATGCGGCGACGAGCTTCTTTTCTAACTTCATCCAATGTGTAGCAAGGAAGAATTCGGCAGTCCATACAGAAAACATCATCACCTGGAATTGTGTTGATATTTGGCACGTTTTCTTCTTTTTTTGTTGGTTGGAATGTTGAATGATTTGGTTGGAATAAATCATCTTTTTTTCCGAAGAAATTTTCTAAATCGTTTAATTTCATAGCAAGTTCACAGTTTGCCAAAAATGCGTTTGCGCCTTCGTCTGGGCGAGAACCGTGGGATTGCTTACCTTTTGTTGTAATTCTCATCCAAAGTAGATTTTTTTCTGCAACTTCAAGAGTCACACCTTCTGAATCTCCACCATCTGGAATTACGATTAAATCATCTTTTCTAAAAAGATTGTGTTCACGTAGTAAATATGAGATTCCGTAGTCAGAACCAACTTCTTCATCAGCAACGAATAAAAGTTTTACTGTGTGAGCTGGTTTTTCACCAGTTTGAAGATATGAAAGTGCTGCAAAAATACCAGCAACTAAACCTTGTTGATTATCTTCAACTCCACGTCCGTAGATTTTTCCATCTTTGCGTTCTACTTTCCAAGGATCAGTATTCCACATTGATAAGTCACCAACTGGAACAACGTCCATGTGAGCCATAACCCAAATAGAATAGTCGTCGCTTTTTCCTTCAATAGTTGCAACTAAGTTTGGTCTAATTCCGCTTTCAACACGAGAATCTGGAGCATCATAGCGAGTTAAGTTTGTGATTCCATGTTCTTTTAGCCATTTTTCTAAAACCTCACATTTTTTCAATTCCCCTTGACCTTCGCTTTCTGGAGCCATAGCTGGAACTGATGTTAGTAAAGTTTCTAGAGCAACCATTTCATCAAGATTGCTTTCAATATTCTTGTAAAGTTTTTCCATAATTTTTCCTTTCCTTAGTTGCAATTATTTAGACACCTTTTGCCTAAAAATCTGTTACCAATTTTTAGGCAAAAAAGTTATTTTTTGTGTTTTTTGTAAACAGTCCACATTGAAGAAACAAGAGT
Source organism: Treponemataceae bacterium (assembly GCA_045631425.1). GTDB lineage: Bacteria > Spirochaetota > Spirochaetia > Treponematales > Treponemataceae > Treponema_I. The sequence continues at coordinate 20,320 of JAZQUR010000016.1, forward strand.
TTCTGCATCAGAATATTGTGCTTTCCATCCAATTGTTTCTAGTGCGTGTTTTGATGTTGCGTAAAGACAAGATGGGTCTCCTGCTCTACGTTCAACATATTGTGCAGGAATTGGTTCACCTGTAACTTTTCTTGCAACGTCAACAATTTCAGTTACAGAAAGTCCTGATTCAGAACCAAGATTTAATGTGATGCTTTCTTTGTTTTTTGCAATGTATTCCAATGCTAAAACGTGAGCACGAGCTAAGTCTGTTACGTGAACATAGTCACGAATACAAGTTCCGTCTGGAGTGTCGTAATCGTTTCCGAAGATTTTTAGCTCTTTTCTCATTCCAGCAGCAACTTCCATTACAACAGGAAGAAGGTTTGCAGGATTTTGTTCTAGCCCACAAAGTTCGCCTTCCACATCATATCCTGCTGCGTTAAAATATCTTAGAGCTGCATATTTTAAGCCCCGTAGTTTATCGTACCAAGCCATATAGCTTTCAATATCAAGTTTTGTAAAGCCATAATAGTTTTCTGGATTTTTTGGGTGATTTTCATCAATTGGAAGATACTGAGGATTTCCAAAAACTGCTGCAGATGATGAGAAAACCATGTTTAGACAGTTATATTTTGTAGCTGCATTTAAAATGTTTAGAGTTCCTGTAATGTTGTTTACTGAGTATTTTTCTGGAACAATCATTGATTCACCAGCTGCTTTAAATGCTGCAAGGTGAACAAAAGCATCAAATCCTTTTGCGAAAACAGCATCAACTTGGCTAGGATTTAAGATATCACCATGGATAAAATCATTTTGTTTAAAAAGATTTTGTCTTAAACCTGATGAAAGATTGTCAAAAACTGTAACTTCATGACCGTTTTTGTTCAATTCTTTTACAACGTGGCTACCAATGTAACCAGCTCCACCAATAACTAATACCTTCATATATTCCTCCAATATATTAGTTTATTCTAGCATAGCTGAAACTTCTTCCCATTTTGCAGAAGTTTCTTCTATCAATTTTTCAGTTTTTTCTATTTCTTCTTGAACAGCCTTACTTTTTACACCATCAGAATAAACTTCTGGTTTTGAAAGTTCCTCTTCAAGATTTGCTTTTTTTTCTTCAAGAGCAGTAATTTCATCCATAAGGCGTTGTTCTTCTTTTTCAAGTTTTCTACGTTCTGATTTTAGACGTTTTTGCTCTTCATAAGATTTTGCACCTTGGCTAACTTGCTTTTGCTCTACAGGTTTTGCCACTTTGCTAACAAGATTTTCATCCCTATCAATTTCCATAGACTCTTTTTCAAGTTGTTCCATGTAATACTGATAATTTCCAGGGAATTCTCTAAATTTGCATGGAGTAAGCTCTAAAACACGAGTTGCTAAAGATTCGATAAAACCTCTATCGTGGGAAACGAAGATAACAGTTCCACCAAAATCTTTTAGAGCATTTAACAAAACATCTTTTGAGTGCATGTCCAAGTGGTTGGTTGGTTCGTCCAAAATCAAAAGATTTACAGGTTTTAGCAAAAGACGAAGCAAGGCCAAACGACTTTTTTCACCACCAGACAAAACATCCACAGATTTGTAAACATCATCGCCACGGAACAAAAATGCTCCAAGCATGTCTCTCAACTTTGGAATAAGCTCTAAAGGTGCTTCGGCTTCTAGCATTTCCAGCATTGACATAGAACCTTTCATTGATTCTGCGTTATCTTGGGAGAAATAACCAATTGAAACTCCAGAACCAAGTTTTAGATTTCCTGTGTAAGCAGAATCCTCACCAGAAATAATCCGAAGCAATGTTGTTTTACCAGCGCCGTTTTTTCCAGCTACAACAAGACGGTCCCCATTTTCAAGAACTAGTCCCAAATCCTTCAAAACTTGATGTTCTGTGTTATCAGAATTGATATATGACTTGTTAATATTTTCAAGTGTTAGTACCAAGCGTCCAGAATGAGGAGCTGGTGGAAAAGAAAAGCGAATTTTCTTTAGAGTTTCTGGAATCTCGATTTTTTCAGCTAAGATTTTATCAAGCATTTTTTGGCGTTCTTGAGCTTGGGCAGCTTTTGTTGCTTTATATCCAAAACGACGGATAAAATCCTCTAGTTTATTGATTTCTTCTTGTTGCTGTTCGTATTTTGCCATAAGAGTTTCAAGCTCTACAGCCCGAACTTTTTCATAGTGAGAATAATTTCCAGGATATCGTTTCAAATCACCGTTAAAAAGTTCATAAACTTCGTTGATAGTAACATCTAAAAAGTAGCGGTCGTGGCTGACAAGCAAAAATCCACCAGTAAAATCGTGTAAAAACTGTTCTAGCCAGTTACGAGCTTCAATATCAAGATAGTTGGTAGGTTCGTCCAAAAGCAAAATATCAGGCTTTTCAAGCAAAGCTTTTGCAAGAGCAATACGCATTTGCCATCCACCAGAAAATTCTTCTACAGAACGAGTCATATCATCTTTGGAAAAACCAAGACCTTCTAGAGTTTGACGAGCCAAAACTTCGCGACGATTCCAGCCTGATTCTTCAAGCCATGTAATAATTTCAGCTTGACGTTCCAACAAAGGCATAGAATCATCATTTGGATTCATAGACGCAAGAGCATCCCCAATTTTTTCCATTTCTTTATGAAGTTCATATCCATAATGGAAAGCACGGTCAACTTCTTCTAGCAAAGTGCAACCTTTATGCACAATGCCAGACTGAGGCAAATATCCAATGCGACAATCTTTTGTAACGGCTCGGTCACCAGAATCGCATTCTATCAATCCAGCCATAACTTTCATCAAAGTAGATTTACCAGAACCATTTGCTCCAGTAAGAGCTGCTTTTGTGCCTTCTGCAAGATTTACAGAAACTTCTTTTAATATGTCTCTATCACCAAATGCTAGTGATACTTTTGAAAACTGAACAAATGCCAAATTTTACTCCGCAGAGAAGAACATAACAACAGGACTAGAGCCTCTTGCACGAATTAAGTTATCTTTGATAGTAGCTTTTGTTGCATCTTCTAGTCGAATACCATTTTCTTCGATTTTGTATAAGAAAACAACTTTTTCTCCATTTCTATCAAATGTGAAAGAAAATGCCCCATCATAAGCTAAACTTAAAGATGAATCCAAGAAATAATCAAAAACTACAGTTCCAGTAGAACCAGAGTTTTTCGGAATAACGCTTGGTGATAGAAGTTGATAGCCACTCCAAACGATACGATTTCCCTCTTGGAATTGTAAAGTTCCGTAGTTAGAACTAGAGAATTTATCAGAAATATTTTGAATATCCAAATACAATTCTTCACGACGTGTGATTTCTTTTTGGATAATTTCATCAACAGTTGAATCTAATGCAATCAAATTAGTTGATAAAATCAATCCTTTTTCATTTGGATGTTGAATTGTAATCAATTTTTCGCTTTTGAAAACAACAGTTAAATTAGTTCCTGAAATTTTGTAAGATTTTTCAGAAGCTTTTTCAATTCCAGTGTAAGGAACATTTACAGATACATCATCAGTAACAAAACTTACAGTTCCAGAAGTTACCCCAAAATCAATAGCAGGAACAGAAGTCATAACATCAAGATTGATTCTGTTACGTTTAACCATTGTTTCGTAAGATTCTGGATACCAACGAGTTTCTAAAATTGTTTCTAGTTGAGTATCAATTTCTTCTACTTCTTCAACAATAGTTTCTTGAACCTCTGTTTCATCGAAAAGTCTTAGATTGTATGAAAAACACCAACCCATTGTGCCATCTTTTGCCAAAACCCGAAGCCAATCACCTTCCATTGCCTTTCCACCAGACATTACAGGTTGACCTTTGCCTTTATACAAAACCTTGACAACTTCATCTTTTCGAAGACGATAAACTTGTTTTGAAGTATTTACAGCAGATTCACGCATTGGAAGCCCGTCTAATGCAACTTTTGCGTAAATGTGTTGATATTCAGCGTATTTTGAAGCTGTATCAGCAATCTTTCCCTTTGATACAGGCTCTGTGATTTGCCAAAGAGGAACTTCTATTCTTTCATCCTCTGTGTGTGTCCCAATAACATAAGTTTGGCTGATATTTGATTTGATATAAACAGGTACAACTTCACCATCTTTCAAATCATAATCATTTTCAGACCATAAAAGAACACTATATCCCATTAATTTTGAACAGGAACAAAAAACTAAACTTAATAATAAAATTAAAATACTAAATTTTGCTAGATTTTTCATAATTTACCTTTGGTATAGCATATCACAAACAAACAGTTTCTTCCATAGATTTGAAACATAGATTTCCAAAATACATATACAAAAAAGATGATAAAGTATATAATTCAAAACTATGAAAAAGAATTTTAACGAGCTAATTTTATCTTGTTTGGATAAAAATCAATATACTTTCGACTGTAATGATGACACAAATCCAGAAATCACTTCTCTTGTGTTTGACTCTCGAAAAGCTACAGAAAACACTTTGTATTTTGCTTGGTCTGGAGTTCACGTTCACGGAAACAGCTTTATTCCAAAAGCCATAGAAAACGGATGTAAAGCAATAATTTACGAAGAAGACGAAAATCACCTAGTTCCAGAAGAAACAAAAAATCTTGCAAAAGCAAAGGGTGTTGCTCTTGTAAAAGTTGATAATGCACGATTTGTAATGTCAGGTCTTGCTTCCAAATTTTACGATGAGCCATCAAAAAAGCTAACTTGTATCGGTGTAACAGGAACCGAAGGAAAAAGTACAACAGTTTACTTGATATGGCAACTTCTACGCAGTATGGGCAAAAAAGCAGGATTTATTTCCACAGTGGATTTTTCCCTTGGTGAAGAAGCAATTCCAAACCCAGAACACCAAACCACTCCAGAATCCACCATCGTACAAGAAAAACTTTACCAAATGGTGCAAAATGGATGTGAGTTTGCAGTTGTAGAATCAAGTTCCCACGGGCTTTCAGAAAAGACAAACCGTCTTGGAGATGTGGACTTTGATGTTGGCGTAATGATGAACGTAACCAGCGAACATTTAGAATTCCACGGCACCTACGAACAATACCGCGATGACAAAGCAAATCTTTTCAAAAAGCTAAATTGCTTCGGTGTGGTAAACGGCGATGATAAAGCAGCTGCTTTGTTTGAAAGCAAAACATCAAAACCTGTTTACAGTTTCAACAAAACAAAAGAAACAATTTCAGATATTTTTGAACAAAACTTCGTGATGGAAGATATAAAATCAGATTCAAAGGGAGAAGATTTTACACTTTCAGTTTACGAAAACCAAAAAGAAACAGAAAAGACAGAAAATCTACGAATTGACTTACCAGGAACTTTCAACGTGTATAACGCTACAGCAGCTGCAATCGTAGTTTCAAAACTTTTGAATGTTTCTATTAAAGATTTAGAACAAGCTCTAAAATCACTTACACCTGTAAAAGGTCGTATGACAGTTGTAGATGAAGGTCAAGATTTTGAAGTGATTGTGGATTATGCCCACACACCATCAAGTTTTGAAACAATTTTCCCACCACTACAAAAACGCCTTGCAGAAACCACAAAAGGAAAACTCTTTGTTTTATTTGGTTCAGGTGGTGAACGAGATACAAAAAAACGCCCAGAACAAGGACGAATTGCAGAAAAATACTGCGACTACGTTTTCCTAACTGACGAAGATCCACGAGGCGAAGTTCCAATGGATATTTTGGAAGATATTGCAAAAGGTTGCGTAAACTCAAAGCGAGATGAAAACTTGTTCTTGATTCCAGACCGACCAACAGCAATTTTCAAAGCATTTTCAATGGCAAAAAAAGGAGATATTGTGTTACTTTTAGGAAAAGCCCACGAAAACTCAATTATCTATAAAGACTTTTTGATGCCATACGACGAAATATCAGAAGCTAAAAAACAACTAAATAAAATTAAGAATTCTTAATTCTTAATTCTTAATTCAAAATTACCTTGGAGGTTATAATGAATATAGCAATTTTATACGGTGGAAAAACTGGTGAACACGAAGTTTCCATGGTTTCAGCAAGTTCTGTAGCAAGAAACATAGATTCTACAAAACACAACATCAACCTAATATCAATATCAAAAGAAGGGCTTTGGTACTTACAACCTGCATCAGAACTAGAAAAAGTTCAAAAAGATACAAAAGCGATTTTAAGCGACAAACCAACATCACAAAAAATCCTTGTAATTCCGGGAGAAGGCACAAAATCAGGGCTTTGCGTACTTGAAAACGGCAAAGTTGAAGCCCTTCCAACAGACGTGGTTTTCCCAGTTCTACACGGAACATACGGCGAAGACGGCTTAGTTCAAGGCTTACTAGAAATGGCAGAACTTCCATACTGTGGTTGTGACGTTATGAGTAGCGCAATTTCCATGGATAAAGAAAAAACAAAACAAATCTGGGAAAATGCAGGTCTTCCAGTTGTGCCATACATCACAATCAGAAAAACAGACAGAGAAAATGCTACAACTTTTGAAGCAATCATCAAAAAAAGCGAGCGAGATTTTGAATGGCCAGTTTTCATCAAACCATGTAAAGCAGGTTCATCAGTTGGTGCAAACAAAGCTTCAAACCGGGAAGAATTTATCAAAGCAGTTGATGACGCCCTTTTGTGGGACGATAAAATCCTAGTAGAAGCATTTATCAATGCACGAGAAATCGAATGCTCAGTTACAGGTTTTAGACAAATATCAGCCTACACACCAGGGGAAATCGTTCCAACCCACGAGTTCTACGACTACGAAGCAAAATATCTAGATCCAGAAGGGGCAGCACTAAAAATCCCAGCAGATTTAGACGAAGAAAAAATCCGAGAAGTTCGTGACATTGCCATCAAAGCTTTCAAAGCATTAGACGGATGTGGTTGTTCAAGAATCGACTTCTTCCTAGATAAAGACAACGGCGACTTCTATCTAAACGAAATCAACACAATGCCAGGCTTCACAAACATCAGTATGTTCCCAAAACTCTGCGAAGCATCTGGCCTTCCATACCCAGACCTACTAGAAAAACTAATGGCACTAGGTATCGAACGCTACAACGCCACAAGAAGCCTAAAAACTAGCATCTAGTATAATTAAGAATGAAGAATTATGAATTAAGAATTTGGAAAACTGAAAAAAACCACGTTATTGCTAGAAGAAATCGAAGCAAATTCTACTAAATTCAGAATAAAGGATTCAGAGAAAAATTTTTGATTTTTATGGGCGTTCCTGCAAAAGCAGTTGGACTGCTTTTGCAGTCGGCTGTTCCGCCCTTTGCCTACTCGGCTCATTCCTTGGGCTTCGCCCAAGGAACTACGGGGCTCCATAGCCTAACGCGAAAAGCTAATTATCACTTTTCTTCAAATTACAGTCTGTACAAAGCATTTGTAAATTTTCCAAAACAGATTTTCCACCCTTACTCCAAGGAACAATATGATCACCAGCCATTTCTGAAAATTCAAAATGATTTTTACAAATTGGGCAAATTCCACCTTGTTGTTCATAAACAGTTCTTTTATCACGGTCTAAAAATGCACGAATACTCAAATGCTTTTCTTTACCATCAAAAACGTAATAATAAATTCCAGCTTTTTTTGTAACATCTTCATCAGCCATCAATTTAGAAACTTTTTCTTCCAAATCAACAGGATTCAAATCCTTTCTATCTTTTCCAAGTCCATTTTGCGTATCATGATAAGAATTATACAAAGTTCCCCATTCAATTCCCTTCATTTCCTTACGATATTTTGGAAACAAAGCCACAACCCAATGAATTACACTCTGAAAATAAAGCCAAAGTTCAGTAGCATCCTTATCATTTTGATGAGTTCCCATATAATTACAAATCAAAGAATCATCACTTCCTGCAAACCACCCGATTGCCTTTTCCAAAAGTTCCTGCCGAATAGGAGAACCTGAAACATATTTATCACTCAAAAGTTTTGCCGCACAATTAGATTTAGAAAAAATCTTTTTTGCTTCCGCTGTCCAACTTCCAGCATAAACAGCATTACGAATTTCTTGCGCCGTCAAACGCTCACCAGCAATATTTATAGTTTTAAACCATTCCAATTTTTCGCTAGCCGTTCCCTCACAAAAATAAACCTGAAGTTTATAATCCAAAATTGCATTTTTTTCATCTTCTTGCAAATTAGAAAAATATCGCAAATTATGAGAAAAATCCCCATTCACATAACGACAAATAGAAATCGTTCGCTGTTGTCCGTCCAAAACCTCATACCTGCCATCTTCACGAACAACCCAATACATCGTATTCAACGGAAATCCCTTACAAACTGTATCCATAACCGCCTGCTGCTGACTGTCGCTATAGCAAAATTCCCTCTGATAAGGCGGACGAATATCCAATTTTCCGTCATAACCAGTTACACCGCCCTCGTTATCGTCTTTGTAATTTTGAACCAAATCTCTAACTGTAATTGAATGTAAATTAATTGTCATAAATTTTTCCTTTTGTATATTTTCTGGGCAGTCCCCACTTTCAGTGGGTCGGGCTTTTCGCCATTCCGCTTTCGCTCCAGCCGCTTCCTTCGTTCGTTCGTTTCACTCACTCCCTCAGTCCAGTGGCCGCCTACGGCGTGGCTACAATCCCTACTGTAAAAAGCTGCTACACAAAATCATTTCTTTTTGATTAAGATGCGAGCGTAGATACTTTGATAAAGTTCTCCCGTCTCGCAATCTTTAAACGCAGCTGGTTTTGTATCAGTTTCTAAATGTTTTCTGTACAAAGTACCTTTTGCATTGATTGTATATTTCCCCGTCGTATTTCCTTGCTTATCAAGAATTTCCATTTTCTTTTCACATGTAAAATCACAACTTCCAACAATTCCCAATGCCACAATTTCAAATTGTTCTGGATTATATTTATCTAAAAATGTTATTGGAACGCCAATCACGCCATAAAAGTCCTGTGGAATATCAGAAGTCTTATCAACATTGATTGCGTCATAATTATCATATTTTGGATACTCTTCTGGAGTGTAGTTTTTATAAAGAATCAAATTCTCGTGACGTTTTAGATTATCTAAGTTTGTAAACCATATTGAAGGTACATTTATAAGTTTTTCGCCATCGATGATTTTTTCTGTTTTGCCTTCATAATCAGCAGAAAACCACATTCCCCCAGAAAAGCCTCTATAACCAGTCCACATTTCATTATTTTTAATTAATTTAAAAATTTCTTTATAAGTTAAAGCATTTTTATTCCCAATGATCAAAAACTTCTTATCAAACTCCACCAACTGCGCAACATATTCTCGGAACAAGCTAAAAGGCGGATTCGTCACCACGATGTCGGCTTGTTTTAAAAGTTCAATGCATTCTTTACTTCTAAAATCTCCGTCTCCCTTTAGTTCTTTTACTTCCACAGTAGAAAAATCTGTACTTGTGTTGTCATTTGGATTTCCGTAATAATCAAGCCAAACAGCTTTTTCGGAAGTATTTTGACTAAATAAATCCACATCCTGATTTTTGTAGCAAGTAGTAATAAGACGCTTTAATCCCCAGTCCTTAAACTTCAACGCAAAAAATCTAAAAAAATTAGAAACCCGCGGATCATCACAATTGCACAAAACTGTTTTTCCATAAAAATGTTCTTTGTAATGACTAAGTTCTTTTTCAATATCACAAAGTTGTGTATAAAATTCATCGTTTTTATTTTTCTTAGCTGATTTTAATGTTTCGTTTGCCATAAAATAATTCCATAAATATATTTAGGTATAAATAAATATTTAAAATACCTTTTGGTAATAATAACACATTATTATACCTTTAGGAATTTATTTCAAGCAAAAATTACCTTTTGTCAATAAACTTGATTTATGAGTTTTTGGAAAAATGTTGATAAAGAACTAGAATACACAGGAAAGACACGCAAAGAATTAGCAGCTGAGGTAAATTTTCCAGATTCATACATTTCAAAAGGAATTTCTCGAAACAGCATTCCTTCTGCTGATTTAGCATTAAAAATAGCTCACGCACTAAATGTTCCTCTAGAAATTTTATTAGACATAAAAACCACAAAATCCCCATCACAAAAAGAAACAGAACAAAACCAACTTCGCTTATATCGCAAATATCACAACTTAATAGAAAAAATGGAAAGTTTTTCAGAAGATAAACAAACTTTAGTAAACAACTTGGTAAACGATTTAGAAAAGATATAAAAAGAATCTTGCAAAAATTCTAAAGTAAGTATATATTAAAAAGAGTGGAAATGCCCAATTCATTTGGTCGTCTCCACGATTGGTAATAAGCTGCCAAAAGTAGATTGCGAGTCAATTTTGGCGGCTATTTATTTTACTCTTTTACATTTTTATGTAAGAGAGCACGGCACATATAGCACTTACAATCGTAGCAATTCCTACTAAGACTGTAAAAATCAAATGCATGATTTTTGCTTTCATTG
>JAZQUR010000017.1:0-40935 GCA_045631425.1 Treponemataceae bacterium
AAATCGAAGGTGCAGATGCAAAAGGTAGATTGTCTACAATTTATGTTTTAGGCACAATTCATATTGGGGATGACAGACTTTATCCTATCCCACAAGAAATTGCCAACGCTTATGGGGCTGCAGACAAGATTTATGGCGAGATTTCTACAGAAGGATGGAAAAGTCTCGTTTCAAAAATGCAAATTCGTATGAAACATGGCGAGGCTGAAGTTGCTGAAATCCAAGAACAACGTAATATTGTTTGGTACGACACCTTAAAACCTGAATATCAAGACTTTTTGGAAAAGAAACTTCAAAAACAAGTTTTAGAAGCTGGAAAATCAAATATGCCTTGGTTAATGTCGAATTTGCTTTCTGAGATTACACTTGCAGGAACTAACTTAACAACAAATTATGCTTATGACACACACTTTATCTCTGTATCAAATCAATTTGGAATTCCAATGTACGGTTTAGATGATGTTGATGTTCAACTAGATATTATAACTTATGGTGATTTTGATTTTCAGTTAGAAATGCTTACATCAACAATCGAAGAATTGATAAATGATGAAAATGCTATTTATAAAGAAACTCTTGATATGTATGAAGCCTATTTAACTGGTGATGCTAGTATTTTGGAAGAAGTTTTGCTTGGACAACTTGAAACTGAAATTGAAGCACAACCAGAATACAAAGGATATTATGATGACTTGTTTTTGAATAGAAATCTAAATTGGGCAGAAACTTTCTCAGAGCTTTTGTATGAAGGCGGAACAACCTTTGTTTTTGCAGGTTCAGGACATTTTATCGGGGATGATTCTGTTTTTGCTATTATGAAGGATAAGGGCGAATTAGTTTACTAATTTGTAATATCACTTTGAAAAAAAAGCTGTCTACTGTAGAAGATAAAAAATCCTCTGTAGACAGCTTTTTCGTTTTAAAACTTAATCTTAGCAAAGACCTTCGTATGCAAGTGACTGACCACCGTCGATTGTTACAGTTAAATCTGTTTCGATAGTTTTCATGGCTTGTTTACAGCCTGTAATCCATACAAGATTTGGATTAACCATTGCTAAAAGTTCTGGTGGAATTTCGCTTTCTTCTTCGCTGATAACACCATCAACCATTCTTAAAATAGGGATAAAGTCATCTGTGATTTTATTACAAAGAAGGATGATACCACCTGCTTTTTTGCTACGAATATATGAACGGAACTCGTTTGGTTCTGTGATTTTGAAAATACGACCACTTACACGCTTTTTATCAGCATTTGCAAAACCGCCGTTTCCAGCTGCAACAACATTTCCAACAAACAAAACTTTAACAGTGTTTACCTTGATTGGGTTGTTGATTGGGATACCAGCTAACATAACAATTCTGTCGCTTAGTTGGATTACACCTGAATCAAGGGCTTTTTTGATAGCGTTTTGTACCATCCATTCGCTGTCATCAACTACTTCTGAAAGCATTGGGTAAACGCCCCAGTTTAGCATAAGCTGACGTTGAACACGTGGAATTGGTGTTACGGCGATAATAGATTGTTCTGGGCGGAATTGGCTAACCATTCTTGCAGTATTTCCTTGCAAAGTTGGTGTAACAATAGCAATTGCTTTCAAATCTTTTGCCATAAGGTAAGCATTTTTTGCTACCAAATGTTCGATTTTGTTCCCAATTGTAATATTTTGATCCAATTCAAACATTCTAGAAGTATATTCTTCGCTGTCCTCAACTGTTCGTGCAATTGTTGCCATTGTTTCAACTGATTCAACTGGATATTTTCCGTTTGCAGTTTCACCAGAAAGCATAGTTGCGTCTGTTCCGTCAAAAATAGCGTTGGCAACGTCTGTTAATTCTGCACGAGTTGGACGTGGATTTGAAATCATACTGTCTAACATTTGTGTTGCTGTGATAACAGGTTTTCCAGCTAAACGACAACGACTGATAATATGTTTTTGAACAAGTGGAATTCTTTCTGTTGGAAGTTGAACACCTAAGTCACCACGGGCAACCATGATACCGTCAGCTTCTGCAATAATTCCATCAATATTGTTTACGCCTTCTTCATTTTCGATTTTAGCAATGATTAAAGCGTGACTTCCTAAACTGTTTAAGTAATTTCTGATTTCTACAACTTCAGAAGGAAAGCTAACAAAACTAGCTGCAATAAAGTCTACGTTTTGAGAAACACCAAATGCGATATCAGCTTTATCTTGGTCAGTCATGATTGGAAGTCCAGCGTGTAAACCGATAATGTTTACATTTTTTTTGCTTCCTATAGAACCTGAGTTTTTAGCAGTACAATAAACTGTACCTTTTTTTACATCATCAACTTCTAATTCGATTAGACCGTCGGCAATAAGGATTTTTATTCCTTTTGATGCACGATTTGGTAAATCTTTCCAAGACAGACTTAGATGAGTAGGTGTGTTTTGGTTTCCTTGAGTACAAGGTGTTCCATCAACAGTGATGTTTACTTTGTCCCCAACAGAAAATGTGATTAAACCATCATTTTCTACATTTCCGGTTCTGATTTCAGGACCTTTTGTGTCTAATAAAAGAGCAACAGGAGTTTGCATTTTTTCAGAAACTCGACGAACTCTTTCCATTGCAACTTGATGAGTTGCATGATCACCATGAGAAAAGTTAAAACGAGCCACGTTCATACCGGCTTTGATTAATTTTTCTACGATTTCATCGCTTGCTGTAGTGGGCCCCATAGAGCACACAATCTTGGTTTTACGTAAATTCTTCATCATCTTATAGAATAACACAAATGGAAAAAAAATGGAAGTGAGGTTTTTGACAGAAAGTTAAAAAATGTCGCAAGGTAAGATAGTGGAAATTGGAAGGAACTTTTATCAGCAAAAAAAACAGCACCTAGAAAACTTCGAGATGCTGTTTTGGTCTTAGTTAAATTGTATTTTTCTCTGAAACTAGAATCTGTACAAGATTCCGTATCCTAAGCTTAAGCCAACTCCAGGATCAGTGATAAATTGACTAGTTACACCGATTTTCAAAGGAATAGAAACGTGGTCGAATAAAACGAACTCGATACCAAAGCCTGCACCAACTAATAATGCTGGTGTAACTGTATATGTTGTATCTATAATGAGTCCGTCGCTATCTCTAGTATAATGAGGCTTTTCAACACTTGCGATTCCTACATTTGCCCAACCGAATAAAGATGTTTCCTTTGTGTCTAGGAAGCTATCTACAAAAAATAAGCGTTGAAGTTGTAAATCTGCAGAATAAAAAACATTATTGTTTACGATTGCTCCTAGTGAAGCTTGGATTCCCCAGTAATTATCAAAATAGTGTTGATAAGTTAAACCCATAGTATATGCACCAGATAGATTAAATTGTTGATTAAAACCTACTGCGGATGAACAATATTCTTCCTTTAAGTTTTCTTCTGCAAAGATTTGAGAAGAAAAAACGATAAAAAATAATGCAAAAATAATAAATAACTTCTTCATAAATCACTCCAATAAAAAATCAATGAGGAAATATCAATTTCCGATTTGATTTTTTACGCTGTTTCACAACGTATGTGAGAAACAGCATTACATAAGAAAGTTTGCAACGCAAACTTTAGAGATAAGCACTTCGACGCAATTTTAGGAGAAGTGTTTATCTTTATTTCCTTTTTTAGAATCTGTAACAGAATCCTGCACCGAAGGTGAAGTCCACAAGGAATGATTTTCCGTATGAACTCATAAATCCCACTTTAATAGGAACTGAGATATGATTTGAAATGATTGTGTCGAATCCGATACCTAAACCAGCTGCATAAGCATAGTCTATGAAATCTTCTTCTTCTGGATCACTTCTATCTATTTTATTGTAAATGTATCCACCTGAAACCCATCCAAAAAGAACTGTTGTGATATCAGATTTTTGGAAATAATTTGTTAGAAATTTTTTCTGTAAATCAAAAAGAGTTGTGATAGCGATTTCAGAATCTTTTTGAAATGCACCACCAATAGTACCACAAAAACCGAGAGAGTTGTCAAACCATTGTTGATAAGTAATACCCATGTTCATGAACTCTTCAGTTCCACTGGTGTAACTAAAACCGATTGCTTTGTTAGGGACAGAGATATTTTCTGATTCTGCAGCAAAACAAAAAACAGAAAAAGCCATCAAAAAGAAAATTAGTAAATGTTTTTTCATTTGATTCCTCCTATAAAAATTTTTTAATTACCAATTTTAATTGAATTATATCGCACCTATTTTCAAAAATCCAGTTTAAAAATACAAAATCAACACAAAATGTAAAAATGAAATAATGGGATGTAGAAAGTGAAAATGTAAGAGAAGAGGGAAAGAGGATAATAAAAAAGGGCTATCCAAAAGCCGGATAGCCCAAAAAAATTAGTTAGATTTAATGATTGTCAATGGTAACAATTTCCATGTAGGCGGAATCTATGAAAGAACCACAAATAATTTTAATTTTGTAGGTTTTACCGTCTTCTAGGTTTACACAAATATTTCCCCTATCTTTGCTACTAATAAAAACTGGACCTTTATCAACTGTTAGTTGCTCATTATAGCCCATGTCACTACCATCCCAATCGCCAGTTGGTCGGAATTTAAATTCACAAATGTATGTTCCATCCCCATTATCATTGGATGTTTTTGCATTCCAGTCTTGCATATCTTTGCTATATGTGAATGTATAAGAATAAACACCGTCGCCTTCATAGGTTAATCTTATACCTCCTGTTCCAGCAAAATCTCCTGCTAAATCAGAATTTGAGAAAATTTCAGATTGTGAAATCCATTTTGCATACAAGGTGATTTCATCCTCATTAGTAACATCTGTTACAAACTCTTCTCCGTCAGGTGTTCTTGTCCAACCCATGAAGATGTAACCATCTCTTGTTGGGTTATTAAGGTTTATCCAATTAGTATGTTGAGTAATATCATCTTTTTGCTCATCGTATGTGCCGCCATTTAAGTTAAAAGTAACTTTTGGTATTTTATTAAAATATGCACTAAGAGTGATATCATCGTAGAAAATAACATTATTTTTATAGACATCGTCATAGGAATAATAATTATCATCTGAGCCGAAATACCCTTGATGTTCGTATCTTCTACCATCAGATTCATACTGATTACACCAGAAACTAATATCATTCTTTTGTAATATTTCGCTGAAGGACATTCCTGTTTCAAATTTAATTTCAAGATTTGAACCTAATGCTGTCCATTCTGAATTATTGGAAAAGGTGGAATTTTCATTTGTAATTAAGATTAATGTACATTCTTTCCTTTCCAACCATTTTGCATACAAGGTGATTTCTGAAACTATCTCATATTCGTTTACGTAATCTTCACCATTAGGATTTCTTGTCCAACCCATAAATAGGGCATCTTCTTTTTCTGGGAGAATATCGTCATATAAGGAATTATAACTATTTCCTTGATAGGTGTAGTTTACAACATCAGAAGAGTTTCCATTGTATGTGCCACCATTTAAGTTAAAAGTAACTGGAACATAACTTGCGTACACGATTTCATAGGTTGCACTTTCATAGAGTGGGAACAATAGTTCTTCTTCATCAATTGGGATTATGCCGTTGTTATCCTTTATGGCGTAATCAAAATAATAGAACTTTCCATCTTCTTCATAGCTATAGGAAAAATAATAATCAGGGTGCTTATCTTCTTGTGGTTCCCAATTATCAAAAATATTGAAAATTAGGTCGATTAAATACTCACCTGCATAAAAATCGCATGAAATGGTTTTGCTGGTTTCCCCTTTTTCATTTATAAAAGAACCTTTTCCAGCATTTATTGTTAGGGTTAGTGTTTCATTATTTGGATTTATGCTGTTTGCAATAGCTTTTTGGCGTACTGTGAAGTAGTTTAAAGAGCCTGGAGTGTAAACTGTATACGGAATGTTAGGAGAACCCCACCATGCAACTTTATCTTCAAAATGTGGAGATGTATCTTCGTATTTCAAGTTGTCACTGTAAATATAATCCTTTATCATTTTTTGCCAGTTAGTAATTCTTGCAATACTTTGGTCGTCATCAAAATAGCTATTTTCATCTGAATATTCTAAAAGATATTCTTTGTATTTTTCCATATATTCTGGAACTTGTAGCATTTTTTGAATTAGAGGGTGACGTCCATCATCTAAACTTCCCCAATTTAATGGATTTTGATTTGCTGCATCAGTGTTACAACCATTTGTTCCCAGTGAGTTGTCATAATCATAAGGAATAAAATAGGCTTTTCCATTTTTATCAAAATAGAAGTAGAAGTTATTTGAGTTAATCCAATAATCGTCCCACATTCCAAGAATTACATTGATTGCGTAAGTTCTTAGGAATAAATCGTAATCCATTTTAGTTTCATAAAAATTTTTGATTGTGGCAATATCGGTTTCATCATCTTTTCCGTCGTTACAGTTAGGAAGAGTATTTAACTCTCTTATGAAATTTTCAAGTTGACTTTGACCTTCTGATAATTCGTTATCGCCTTTGTAATCATAAGGATAAGTTTCATTAATAAAATCTATAAAGTTTCCATTTTCATCTTTTTTAATAGAAACATTTTCTTCACCAATTAGACCTTCTGTATTAACAAAGTCGGCAGGATTTGTACATTTCCAAAGATTTCCCTTGTTGCTTTCTAATTCTCCTCCACCTTCTTCTAAAGTGCGTTCCTTAAGGAATTGTTTTTTTATTTCTTCAATCATTCCATAAACGCCATAGTCAATGGTTTCAAATTCTGTTATATCGCCATCGCCGTCTAGGTCTAAATCGTCTATAATTTGAATTTTTAGTGTTGTATATGAAGCTCGTGGTGCAATCCAAATTCCATTTTGACGGAAAAGATTATAAGAATAAATTTCACGACTGTATGTATAATCATCTTTAAATCGTTTTAGAATAAGACCTTTCATTGAATCGGCAAGTTTTTTATCTTCCTTGGTCCATTCTTCAAAGTCTAGAGCAAAATGTGCTTGAGTATAGTCTCCATAAGAATATGTTTTGGTTACTTCATCATAAAGTTTTTCTTGTGGAGCTTTGCGGCTTGTATTTCCTCTGATTCTGAATCCAATATCTTTAAAAAACCATTCTTTGTTATCTTTTGTAAAATAAAAGCCCCTTGCAACTACGTTTTCTTCGTGTTCAGGTTTATAATAGCAGTATTCAAGGTGTTTATTCCATTCTGAACGATCAAAAACTAAAACCATGTGTCCGAGTTCATCAGGATTAAAGATTGTGTCTAATGCTTTGGTTCTTGAGCTATATGTTGGATTCATTTCATCTTCAAACAAATAAATCCCTGAAGATGGCGGTGTTTGATTTCCCTCATTTCCAGATGTATCTACAACTGTTGCTTGTGTACTTACACCTGTTGAATAATTTAGACTTGTGTCATAGGTTTGTATTGTAAAAGTGTAATTTGTTCCGTTTGTTAAACCATAAATTTCATAGGAGTTTACATTTTTGTCCAAGTTAACAGCAGTTTTTAATGAGCCTTGAGCTGGTGTCATACTAATTTTAACACCGGCAAAATCACTATCTGTTGGATTTGTCCAACTCAAAACAGCATTTCCATTAACTGCTGTTACAGTGAAGTTTGTAACATTTGCAGGAGCTGTTGTGTCTGTTGGTGGTGGTATTTCTTGTTTACATCCAAAAAATCCACCGAATAAAGTTGCAAATATCAATATTGTAACAATCCAAGATTTTTTCATAAAATCCTCCAAATTAAAAATATACTATATTTTATCCCCCCCCCCCGAGTTTTGTCAAATTTCTAATTCGTTATCTTTTATAGAATAAAGTGTGTTTTTTTTAGATTGTTAATTTTAAGGAGTGTTTTTTTTGCAAAAAAAAACTGCAAACAATGAAAAGGAAAAACGCCTTGTCATTATTTGCAGTTTGAAGTGTTTTCGGATATATAATCTGTCAAAAATCTTTTATTCAGCTAGTTTGAACAATTCTTCTGTAGCGATTCTTGTTCGGGCAACAACGTCTTGATCTGTTTTTGGGAAACAGTAATACAAGGTTTTCATATCCCCGATACAAATAACATCCCCAATTTCATACCAATAATAATCAGAATACAAACTATAAGATGATTTTGGTTTTTGTTCGTAGTGGAGTTTTCCATCGCATCCGTCAAGGACAAAACCCTCTTTGTTGTGTTTTAGATTTCCCTCTCCAACTTTGTAAATTGCTTTTGTGTTTACAAGCATGTAAATATCAACAGGAATATCTAGATTATATTTGTCAGCAAGTATTTCTTTTTTGATTTCTTCCCGTTGCCATTTAAACCAATCCGGAATGTGATTAAACTCTGTGTTTCCGTCTTTTGCTTTCATGAAACCTTCTTCTGTAAGCTCGTAAACTTTTCCGCAGTGTTTACAAGTTAGAGAAGTACCTTTGCCAATAGTTTTTCCCTCGGTTTTACAAGCTGGACATTTAAACAAAACTCGGTTTAGAGAATCTGCTCTAAAATCATCTTGGATTTTTACCTTATTTTCTTGTTGCCATTTGAAATTGTCAAAAGCAAATTCCTCTGAAACTATATTTTTGATTTCTTGGATAGACATTTTTTCGATATCATCTTTTGAAAGAAGATATTTTACATCAGCGCTAACTTTTACGTTTTTACGGATTTGTAGATTGTTGTAAAGTGGATTTCTTGAGAAAGCTCCATAACTGCGAATCATCACCACTGGAACATCAAGAAGTTTTATACATTTGAAAAGTGAATCAGGAAGTGGAGTTGCTGTACCGTCAAAACTGTAACTTGCTTCTGGAAACATTAATATACTGGATTTTAAGTCAGTTATTGCGTATTTCATATTTCTAACAAGGCGAATATCGTTTACAAATTTGTTTGTTGGGATACAACCGATTAATCGCATAAGAAGATTTTTACCAACGAAACCGTCTGAGGTACAAACTACGTTCATTGGACGTGGAAACATGACAGTTTCCGCAATTTGCAAATCAAGAAAACAAGAGTGATTCATCAAAATCAAGCAAGGTTCTTTTTTACCAAGTTTTTCCATGCCGATTTTTTTATAAGTGAATCCACAGCCTAGCAATCCTGGAATAGAAATTAGGCGAATTAAACAGCGCCAAAACATAGAAGGTTTTATTGGCTTGTATGCTTTCATCTTTGGCAGTGAAGAAACCTTTTCGTAAGAAGATTCTTTTGTAACTGTTTTCATATTTGCTTTCCTATTTGATAAAGAATCTTTTATTCAAATTGAATAAAGTTATTTATGTAATTTTATTACATATGTTATGAATTGTAAAAGAAAAAAAAGGATTTAGCATTTAATATTTTTTATAAGTTTTTTCGCATTATTATTTTCATAAAATTCACAAAATATGAAGAATATGCTAAACTCATCTTATGGAAAAAATAAATTGGGGAATAATTGGCACAGGAAATATTGCTAATGGTGTTTTGCCAGCGTTACAAAGTTTAGAAAAAGCAAATGTTTTGGCTTGTGCTGCGCGGGATTTAGAAAAAGCAAAAAGTTTTGCGGAAAAGTTTAATATCAGTAAGGCTTATGGTTCTTATGATGAATTACTCTTAGATAATGATATTCAGATTGTTTATATTGCAACACCTCACATGAATCACTTTGAGCTTTCCAAAAAAGCTATGGAAAATGGAAAAGCTGTAGTTGTAGAAAAACCTTGTTGCGTAAATAAATATCAACTTATGGAATTGATGGCGATTTCGAAAAAGAAAAATCTCTTTTTTATGGAAGCCATGTGGACTCGCTTTCAACCAGCATATAAACGTGTGTTAGAATTAGTTTTTTCTGGGAAAATTGGGAAAATCAAAGGGTTTTACGCTGATTTTTGCATCGATATTCCATACAAACCAGGTTCTAGAATTTACGAAATGGATTTAGCTGGTGGCGCCCTTTTGGACGTAACTATTTATCCTTTGATGTATGCTTTATCTTTGGCAAATTTTGATAAAAATCAAATCCAAGAAGTGAAATCACTTTGTAGAAAAACTGAAACAGGCGTTGATGCTCATGATTCAATTTCTATCAGATTTACAGATTTTAATGCTACTTTGACTGGAAGTATCGACACAGAATGCGGAAATCATTTTAAGTCTGCTCGGATTGTGGGAGAAAATGGTGTTATTCATGTGCCACATTTTTGGTACGGGGATGAAATCAATATTTTGGATAAGTCAGGCATTATCCAAGAAAGAGAAAATTATCCATTTGATGTAAACGGCTATGAATACGAATTTGCAGAAGCTATGAATTGTTTTGCAGCAAATCGTACAGAAAGTGAAATCCATCCACACAAAGATAGTTTGCTTTTACTAGAAATGATGGACGGAATTCGCTCTCAGTGGAAGTTGGTTTATCCTTTTGAAGTTGAAACCAAAGTTGCTACATCTGAAACAGAAACTGTATCAGCTCAAATCGAAGATTTTGTTTTAGAAAGCCCTGATTTTACAAAAGCTGAAGAAAAAGCAGATTTTACAGAAATTGCTTGTTCTGGAAACTTTGCACCAAAGGCTTGTAACACAGTTCCTGTGAAAATCACTATTTACACCGACGGGGCTTGTTCTGGGAATCCTGGAAAAGGTGGTTGGGGCGCTGTGATTCTTGTGGATTCTGAGGAATACAGACTTAGCGGTGGTGAAAAGCTTACAACAAATAACCGCATGGAATTGATGGCAGCCATAGAAGCCTTGGAAAAAGTTGTTGAAAATCCTATGTGGAAAAAATCAACTGTTACATTGATTTCAGACAGTCAGTACGTAAAAAACGGAATTCAATCTTGGATTCACGCATGGAAAAAGAACGGCTGGCGAACTGCAAACAAAGAACCAGTTAAAAACAAAGATTTGTGGCTAGAGTTAGACGAACTTGCCAGTGAGTTAAATATCAGCTGGCAATGGGTTAAAGGTCACGCTGGAAATAAATACAACGAAATCTGTGACAGTCTTGCTGTTGCAGCTGGTAAAAATTTGTAATTTCCAAGTAATTTTCCAGTGTGAAAGACTATAAAATATTAAAAATTAAATAACGGATGAAATTATGCAATTATATTTTTCAGGATTTTTAGTAGGTGGCTTGTTAATTTGTGCTTTAGTAATTATTTTGGCACTTCGATTTTTGGTTCATAAACGAACAAAAGTTGACCCAATGGTTACAGCAGCGCCATTTGCTTTAATATTTTCGATTTGTTACGTAATCGCTTATGGTGTAAACCTTTTTTCATTATCGATTTTTGTTTTAGTGCTTTTGGCTTTTTTTACCAACTATCGCGCATTGCAAAGATTTGTTGAAGGTTTGTACGTAGATTATTATCACTCATATTTTAGTATTGCATCTTTTATTGAAGCTTTGCTAACAATCCTTATGGTTGTAGCTTTAATAATCTACGCACCAGTTCCAGACACTCCCTCAAAAGGATTTTCGGTGACAAAAACACAGCTAACTGGCTCTGCAACCAAGGGCTTACAAGAAAAATCTGCCACATTTGAACGAGTTTCTGGGATTTTATACGAGTACCAAGGTGATTCTGGCGTAAACGAAGAAAAACCTGTTTTGCTTTATGTTCCAGACTTGTTTTGTTCTACTAGCGATTTCCTCCCAATTTTGGCAGGATACGCCAGAGATGGATTTAGAGTTGTGGCAGCCGACTTGTACTTAGAGGACGTGATTTACAACTCAAAGTTTTTAGACGGAAAACTGGTAAAACCATTTGCAATGAGAATGCAAAAAACATATAATGCAGAAAAATTTCAATCAAATTTAGATACTTATATTCAAAAAAAAGAACGTGAAATCAAAACTCTAAAAGAATTTGTAGAAAATAAATATCCAGAAAAAGAAATCCTATTTTTAGGTGATACATACACTTCTGAGGCTGCAA
Organism: Treponemataceae bacterium; assembly: GCA_045631425.1. Lineage (GTDB taxonomy): Bacteria > Spirochaetota > Spirochaetia > Treponematales > Treponemataceae > Treponema_I. The sequence continues at coordinate 11,886 of JAZQUR010000017.1, forward strand.
AAAACTTGTTTTTTAAGGAAAATATTATCATGTATAATTGGGGTGGTTGTGGATTACTTTCTCAAACATTACCATTAGAATACGCAGTTTTTTCTGTTCAAAGGTGATAAAAATTAGTAAATTTGACTAGAGGAGTAGGGTAAATTAACAATTTTGCTTGTACTTCAAGAATATGGGAGATTTTATGAATAATTACACAAGTGAATTATCAGAATTAAATAAACAAAATCAAGAATTAAAAAACACATTGTATGATGTGGAAGTTCGTATCGGTCACAATTTAATAAAAAATTCTAATACAACCATTGAAGCAGATTTAAAGTCAAAATATCTTTCTATTCAAAGTGATTTAGAATCAGCAAAAAAAGATTTGGAAACTCTAAATGAACTTCAAAATTCGGTAAACGAAACTGAAACAGAAATCTCTTCTGAACGCAAAAATATTTCGGAATTAGAAAAAAAACTGGATTCAAGATTTTTGGATTTGGGAAACGTTTTATATGAACATTATGATTCAAGTTTAGCATCAAATTTTGGTGTTCAATATGCTGAAATCAGTGAAGAAATCAAAACTATTGAAGATATTAACATTCAAAAAGAAATCTTAAAGCAAGAAATGGAAAAACAAGGCTTTTTCACAAAGCTTATGACTCAAACAAAGATTGCCGGTTTGAATATGTCTGTTTCTTCCCACACAAAGAAAAAAGAAGACGCATTGAAAAAAGGCGCCAAAATTTGCTTTGAAAACGGTGTTATCACTGCGGAAAATGGTGGGGACATCTATTTAGAATGTGCAAACTACAAAACATTAATAGAGAACTCAACTAGCAGAATTGCATTTTTGTCTGATGATTTGGCAAAGTCAAAAGAAAACCTTGCTTCAATGGACAAAGAAAAAAAGATTCAACAGCGAATTGATGATTTAACAACTGATTTGAACGATACAGCAAATCAACTTGGACATATTTTTGATAAACAATATGTTACACGGGATGCAGAAATCCTTGCAGAATTCCCAGAAGGTTTTGAATCAGACTTAAAAGAAGTTCTAGAACTAAAAAAACAGCTAAAAATCGTTCACAGGAATTGTGAGATTGTTCAACTTTCTGGGCAAATCGAAGCCGCTGAAAAATCTATGGAATCAATTTCTGATGAAATGGCTGAAAATGAAGCAAAAATCCAAGAATTAACAGAAAGAAACGAAAATCTTTCAAGTCGTCTATCAGAAGCAGAAACAGCAAAACTTGCTTTGATTGAAAAACGAGCCGCTTTGGAAGAAGAAGCAAAAAAAGATGCAGAAGCTACAAATTAAATTGCATAATTTATGGTGAAAACTTAATAATCAAATTGATATGAAAACTGCCTTAGAGTTAGTTCTCCGGGGCAGTTTTTTTTGTAATGATAGAGGTTCTCTTTATCTTAAAAAAAATAAAAAAAATCGCAAAAAGTACTTTTCACAGAAAAATAAAAAATGGTAAAATCATTTATACTTACTATAAGAGGTTTAGAGTTAATGTATTTACCTAATAAAAGACCTGACGATATGGCTAGAATCACTACCATTGAATTGGCAAACAAATTTATTGATGAACAAGTTGCTTTGGTTCGTGAACAAGTAAAAGATAAAAAAGTTTTACTTGCTCTTTCTGGTGGAGTTGACAGCTCTGTTGTAGCTGCATTATTGATTAAAGCTATCGGAAAACAGTTAGTTTGTGTTCACGTTAATCATGGATTGATGAGAAAAGGTGAAAGTGAAGAAGTTGTTGAAGTTTTTGGAAAACAACTTGATGCAAACCTTATTTATATTGATGCAACAGATCGTTTCTTAGATTTACTAAAAGATGTTGCTGAACCTGAAACAAAACGCAAAATCATTGGTGGCGAATTTATCAAAGTATTTGATGAAGAAGCTAGCAAATTGGAAGGAATTTCATTCCTAGCACAAGGAACAATTTATCCAGACATTATCGAAAGTGATGGTGTAAAAGCTCACCACAATGTTGGTGGTCTTCCAGAAGATATGCAATTTGAACTTGTTGAACCAGTTCGTCTTCTTTACAAAGATGAAGTTCGCGTAGTTGGTGAAGCTCTTGGTCTACCTCACGGAATGGTTTACAGACAACCTTTCCCTGGTCCTGGTCTAGGTGTTCGCTGTCTTGGTGCTATCACTCGCGACAGACTAAACGCTCTTCGTGAAGCAGACGCTATTCTTCGTGAAGAATTTGACAAAGCAGGTCTTGCTGGAAAAGTTTGGCAGTATTTCATTTCTGTGCCAGATTTCAAAAGTGTTGGTGTTCGTGACGGAAAACGCTACGAAGGTTGGCCAGCAATCATGAGAGCTGTAAACACTTCTGATGCTATGACTGCAACAATCGAAGAAATCCCTTACGAGATTTTACACAAAATTACAGCAAGAATCACAACTGAAGTTGAAGGAATTAACCGTGTTGTATACGACTTAACTCCAAAACCAGTTGGAACAATCGAATGGGAATAATCTTCAATTCTGAATTAAGAATTTAGAATGCAGAATAAAATGAGAGCCTTGAAATCTTTTTGATTTTGAGGCTTTTTTTGTGTTAAGTCAGATTTTGTGTTATAATTTAAAAATGATATCAGAAGCATACACTCTAAAAAACGGTTATAAATTACTTGAAAATAACCAGATTCAATTTATCTTTGATTTATCAAACTTTGATGAGAAAAATCTAAAATCCATAAAAAATCCTTCTATTTTTATAGCGGGAACTTTTAACGGTTGGGATTTTAAGTGCAATAAAAACTGGGAACTTCAACCTGCAAGTCCATCAACTTTTATTTTGACAAAGAGTATGTCCGAAGTGACAATTCCTGGAAATTCTGGATATCCTGAGTTTCGTTTTTACACAAAAAATCGCGATAAAACTGTGATTTTTGCAGAAAAGCGGGATGAGCCAAGTTTCCAGGACAACAATGTTATTTTGCAAACTCAAGCTGAATACGAAATTTTGCAACCGCTTGTGAAAAAGTTGAAAATCAAGACAAAAAAGGATTTTGATTTATCTTTGCTAGAGGATAGAAGAAAAATCTCCAATGTGCGATTGGTTCCGGGAACAAAGGTTTTGTATCGTGGTTATCATCCTTACAAAAAATCTCGCCCAGAACTTGATACCGAGAATATTCGCTTGAAATTGGTGAAAAAAGCCTTTGAAGAGTTAAGCATAAATTGTGATATTACTTTGTGTGGAAAGGAAAAGCCGAACTTTTGGAAAGGGGAGAAAAAGGCTTCTCGCATGAAATCTATCGAAAAGAAAAATAATCGGCTTTGGGTGGATATTGAGTATAATCTTGTTTACTACAATCCTGACTCAGAGGAGTTTGGAAAGGTTTTGCAAGAAATTGGGCGTTTTTTCATCGAAAAGGATGGGCCCTTTTATATCCACTGTCGCTTGGGAAGTGATAGAACCGGCGTGATTTCTAGCATTTTCGCTTCTCTTGTTGGGGCAACTTGGGAAGAAATCGCTACTGATTATGAAAAAACTGCAAATATGGGAACTGGGGAAGTGCGAAACTCTGAGTTTTTAGCATTTTCTCTCACCAAAATGATAAAGAAAAGTCCAAAAGCTTCTGAAAATCTCTCTGCTGATTTTAGAAAGTATTTTGTGGATAAAGGCATTTTATCTGAAACTGAACTTGATAAACTTGTTACTAAGTTAAAAGGCTAGGGTTTGGGGTTAGTTTTTAAGACAGCAATTCCTTCGTTTGTTTTGAAGAAATTGCTGTCATTTTTTTTGCTGTTGAAAGCGGAAATAATTATTTTTTGATAAAATCCAAAATTGGATCTAGATATTTTTTGTCAGAAATATCGTAGTTTCCTGAAATCATTTTTATCATTTGTTGGTCTGCTTCAGTTTTGTTTTGGTTGGATTCTAGCATTTTCAAAAACATTTTCATCATGATTTTTGAACCGAATTTCATTTTGTCGTAGTTGAAACCACCTGGACAGTAAACCAATTTGTAAAATTCTTCAGGATTTGCATTTTCTGGGAATTTTTCATTGATTTTTGAAGCAATGTTTTTCATTCCAGTTTCTAAATCAGGATTTTCTATTGGGCTTCCTCCAACTGCGAAAACTACAAATTTTTTGTTGTTTTCGTGAAGTGTTGGGATTTTGTCCAAAAGCCATTTTAGGTTGTTTACGCTACCTGCACAGCACCAGCCGCCGTATATTACTGTGTCGTAATCAGAAATATCAAGTTTTTTTGCATCTTTTACTGAAATGGCTTTGCAATCAAGTGATTCTCCAAGCCATTTTGCGTATTTTTCGGTAAATCCTGTTTGTGAACTGTAAACGATAATTGATTTCATTTAAAAATTTCCTTATTTAATGTGATAATAAATTATACACGCATTTTGGGAATTTTTGTTACTTTTTCTAAATCAGATATCGTGAAATCGACTCGTATGCTGGAATTGAAATCGGGTCGATGTACTTGTTTGAAGAAAGAGGATTTGATGCGAACCGAGCAATTACCATTTGGGCTGTTGGGTCGATGTAAATTGCTTGTCCGTGAACGCCTCGTGCCATGTATGTGCCGTGAGAATTGTTTGTTATCCACCAGAAATTGTGATAACTCCAGCCTTTTAGGTTTGGGTACTCTTCGGATTTTGCAAAAGCGATTGGGTCACCGCCAGCAGATACTAGTTTTGCAGCTTCCTCTGGAATGATTTGTCGTCTTCCGATTTTTCCCTTATTTCTAAGCATTTCCCCAAAAAGTGCCATATCTCGTAGATTTAGGCTGAAGCCGCCACCTGCTTGGGCTTTCCCAGCTGAGTCTAGCAAAAATAGCCCGTCTGTACTTGCTCGAAGTGGAATCCAGATTTTTTTTGATATTAACTCTGTAACGCACATTCCTGTGGCCCGAGAAATTATCCAGCCCATAACTTCTGTGTTTATGGTTTTGTAGCCGAAAAGTTCTCCGTGTTCTTGTTTTGGGATTTTTTTCACAGTTTGCAAATATTCGTAGATATTTTTTGGTCCTAAGTATTTTTCTGATTTGAAAGGATTTCCCGCTTGTGAATATTGCCAAACTTCTGCATTTGGATTTGTGTAATCTTCGCTGTATTGGATAGCGGTGGTCATATCCAAAACTTGTTGGACGGTTGCTCCCGCAAAGCCTGATTTTGCTAGTTCTGGAAGATAGTCTGTAACAAGTCTTTGTGGTTTTATGACTCGCTCTGCAATAAGGATAGAAGCCAAAAGTCCGATAAAAGATTTTGTTACAGACATTGCAGCGTGGATGCCGTCTTGTTTTAGCCCCGCTGGATATCGTTCGTAAATGATTTTTCCCATGTGAAGAATAATCATTCCATCAACATAGTTTTTATCGAGAAAATCTTTGATTGTAATTGGTGTTTGAGGGGTTTCTTTGAAAATCTGATTTTCATATTTCCATTCACCGTGGGAAATAGAACTAGAAATTGGGCTCCATGGAGAAAAAGTCAAAGAATCGATTTTGGGATCAAGTTTAGTTTTGAATTTGTATGGTTTTTCCTTTGAAGCTGAAACCACACGATTTGGGAAAAATTCTCGCATGTGGTTTACGCTGTAGCGAAGGGCTGGAAATGTGAAAAACGAGCCGTCTACTGCCGATATTATTCGGTCATCTTTTGGTGGAAATCCTGACATCCATTTTAGTCTGTTTGGATTTGATTCTGCTGCAGTTAGTTGATGTGTATTGTCTTGTGAATTACTCATGATATTTTGTCCTTATTTTTTTATGAGTGGAAAAGTATTCCTAAAAGGAAAATACTCACAGATGATTTTAAGGTCAAGAAAAATGATACTTAGAAAATTAGTGAAAATCTCTAAAATATAGAAAATTTTATAAAAAAACTACTGAATGTAAAATGAAGTAAAAAAAAACGATAAAACAAGATTTTTTTATGTATTATTCTGTGTTATCATATTTGTAGTTATGAAATCAATAAATAGTAAGATTATTGCTTTAGTTTTACACAGTGTTATTTTCAATGTTTTGTTGATAGCTGTGGTTGGCTTAATCTTTTCAAATAATTTAATAGAATCAGACTCTCAAAAAATTATCAACTTAACTTGTGATACAAAAGTTCAAGAAATGAATTCTTGGTTTCAATCTGTAGAGCAAAGTGTAAATACCTTTTACGAATATTGTAATGAACTTTTGCCTTATGACAAAGAATTGCTTTCTGATTTAGACTATATGACCGGGCATTTAAATCATGTTACTGGATTGTTGGAAGATGCGGCTTTATATACCGAAAACGCTTCCACAATTTTTTATAGACTAAGCCCTGATTATCTAACATCTAAGTTTGGGATTTTCCTCGTAAAAGATAAAAATGGAAAGTTTAATCAAGTGGAAACAACTGATTTATCCTTGTACGAAAAAACAAACAGAGATAGAGTTGCTTGGTGGTATGAACCTATAGAATTTGGAAAAGCAAGTTGGCTTGAACCCTATTATAACCAAAATATTCAGTCAAAAATTGTTTCATACGCTATTCCATTGTACAGAAATGATGATGCATTAGGTGTTGTGGGAATTGATATTGAGTTTGAAAAAATTGTGAATATGGTAAATTCTGTGAGTTTTCACACCATCGGTCACGCAATGTTGATAAACTCAAAAGGTGACTTAGTATACAAAAAACATAGTTTTAGTCCTGAAGATGAAGGGGACTTAGAATCGCTTTATAAGAAAATTGCAAATCTATCAAATTCTTCTGATTCAGAGGAGCTTTTGAAATACGATGTTATGGGGGAAACTCACTATTTTTCATATCGTCCTTTGAGAAATGGAATGATATTGGTGATTTCTGTTCCTCGTAGTGTATTACACGAGTCAAAATATCTTCTTACTATCGAGTACTTTTTATTGATAGTAGTTGGTTTGTTGTTTTCTCTTTTTGTTACAATTCGCATGACAAAGAAAATTACTGGGTCTTTGATAAAGTTGACAAAATCCGCAGAACTTCTTGCTTACGGGGTTTACAAACTGGATTTTGAAATTAACACAGATGATGAAATCGGTATTCTTGCAAAAACTTTGGCAAATGCTGCAGATGAAATTGATAGAAGTAATATTCAGATTAATAAACTGGCATATTTTGATAGTTTAACTGATATTAAAAATCGTCATTGTTTTAATCGTTTCGTTATCAATTTGCATGGTTTGGCTCAGCAAAATGTTGGCGCTGTTTTCTGTGATTTGAATGGACTAAAATACACTAACGACAATTTTGGACATGAAGCTGGTGACAAAATGATTTGCACCTTCGCAGAAATGCTAAAATTGGTTTTCACAAATGATGAAGTTTTCAGATTAAGTGGTGATGAATTTATAGTTTTTACTATTGGAAAGTCAAAGGAAGACTTTTACAAAGACATTGCGATACTAAAAAAACTGAACGCAGAAAAAGATTTCCCTTATGCTAGTTTAGGCTATGTTTGGGCAGAGTCAACTGATAATTTGGAAGAGTTGCTAAAACTAGCAGAAGAAGAAATGTACCAAGAAAAGAAACTTGTGTACGAAAAATTCCCTGAGTACAAGCGATAAGTCAAGGGCTTGAAGGTCGTGTCCCTTGACCTGCTTTATATGGTTTTCCCGTCTTGGAAAGCGTTACCAACTTTTTCGCCCAGTGTTAAATAGTGGTGATTCATAGAATCGTAAACAATTGGCTTAAATTTTGATAAATCAATTTTTCCTTCAGTTAAAATGCTTTCATCAGCTAGAGTGTTTACAACTTCGCCGATGGCACGTTCTGTAGTTTCGTCATAACTGATAAGGCGACATTCTAAAGTTAGTGGAAAATCTTCCAAAATCGGGGCATCAACATTTTCGCTTTTAGAAACTGTTAAACCTGCTTTTGAAACTTTATCAGCTGTTTTGTTGCCAGAAACGATTCCCAGGTAGTCAGCTTCTTTTAGGCGAGGCAAATCCGCAATGCTTAAGGTAAAAGCCTTGTTGGCAACAAGATTTTTTGCAGTTTTATGCCCTCTATCGATTATCACCGATACTTTTGAATAATCACAAACTCCACCCCAAGCAGCAGTCATAGCATTTGCGCTGCCATCTTCATTGTAAGTAGCAATCACCAAAACTGGCTGTGGATAAATTAGAGGTTTATTCCCAAGACTTTGTTTCATATTTTCCCGCCTAAAAATAAAATTAATAGAATGTACAATTATCTAAATGAAAAGAATTCTTTTAATAATACGAATTTTTTATTGTCTAACCACGGAATGCTCGAGAGAGCTATTTCTGATATAATTTTAGTACGTAAGGAAAAATCCTTATTATTTCGAACCAACTTTATATGCCAAGAGTCCAGAGACCGGCGAGGTCTTTGGTCGTTGCAAGGATGGGTGGGGTTTGGGCTTATTATAAGAATTGTGTCAGCCAAGGATGGCTGATTATAGCAAAGTCAAGAATTTTTGGTAGAAAATTCTTGGAGATTACAGAATTACAGGATGTAATTTTGTAATCTATGGTTTCCCGCCCCAATATAGCTTACTGTTCGATTACAAAGGTTCTACCATTGCAAATAAATACGTTGTGATTAAAATATTTTTTCAAACCTTCTACTAAAACTCGGCGTTCTACGTCTTTTCCGATTTCTACGAATTCCCGAATCGAGTTTGTATCTTTTACTCCAACAACATCTTGGAAAATAATTGGACCTTGATCCAAATCTTCGTTTGCAAAGTGAGCAGTTGCCCCAATCATTTTTACGCCTTTTCTCCAAGCTTGATCGTAAGGTTTTGCGCCTTTGAAAGCTGGTAAAAATCCGTGGTGAATATTGATGACCTTATTTTCCCAACGACGAGTGAATTCTGGAGTTAAAATCTGCATATATCGAGCCATACAAACAACGTCGATTTTGTATTCGTCCAAAATTGCTTGGATATCAGCTTCACAAGCTTCTTTACCCTTTAGTGTATCAATTTGGTAAAATGGGATGTGAAATTCTGTAGCAACAGAGCATAAATCAGGGTGATTTGAGATGATAACAGGGATTTCACAATCAAGTTGACCGTCTGCATGTTTTAGCAAAACTTCATATAAACAGTGGGATGTTTTACTTACCAAAACTGCCATTCTTTGCTTTACAGATTTGTCATAAATATTCCATTCAATATCGAAGTTGCCTGCGATTTCTGAAAAATCTGCAGTAAAAGTTGCAGGAGAGAACATTTGTTTGCCTTCTTCTTGAACTGAGCAAGTAGAAAACTGAATACGACAAAAGAATGTCCCAATATCAACTGATGTGTGCTGTGCTAAGTTTATAATATTACCGCCGTTTTTTGCGATACAATTTGTAATTGATGAAATAAGTCCACTTTTATCTGGACAAGTTGCTGTTAGTGTATAAATTTTTTCTGTCATGGGACTAGTTTAGTAAAAATACGAGAAATATGCTAGACGGTACTAAGTAAGAATTAGGAATTAAGAATTAGGAATTAAGAATTAGGAATTAAGAATTATGAATTAAGAATTAAGAGTTAGGAATTAGGAATTATGGGAAATATTTTGCATAATATATTTGTGATAATAGTGAATTTCCACTTGTTTTTATTGTTGATAAAGGATATATTTTTATAGATTAGACTTTTTAGTCTGATTTTTATGGTAAATTTTCCGTTTTTACGGAGTTTATAAGTTTATTCTAATAGGAGTTTTTAATGACAATCAATGACATTAAACACCCAAAAATCAAAGCTTGGGTAGAAGAAGTAGCTAAAATGTGTCAGCCAGACGATATTTACGTTTGCGACGGTTCTGTAGAAGAATACGACAGATTAATGAAAAAGTGTGTAGATGCAGGTCTTGCAACTCCACTTGCAAAGAAACCTAACAGTTTCTTATTCCGTTCTCTTCCAAGTGACGTAGCTCGTGTTGAAGGTAGAACATTTATCTCTTCAGTAAAAGAAGAAGATGCAGGTCCTACAAATAACTGGATTGATCCAAAAGAACTAAAAGCTACAATGACAGGTCTATACACAGGTTGTATGAAAGGCCGCACAATGTACGTTATTCCTTTCTGTATGGGTCCAGTAGGTTCTCCTATTTCTAAAAACGGTATCGAAATCACAGACTCTGAATACGTTTGTCTAAATATGGATATCATGACTCGTGTTGGAACAAAAGTTCTAGACGTTCTAGGTACAGATGGTGAATTCGTACCTTGTCTACACTCTGTAGGTAAACCACTTGCAGAAGGTGAAACAGACGGTGGAATCTGGCCATGTGCTGACGTTGAAAAGAAATATATTTCTCACTTCCCAGAAGAAAGACTTATCTGGTCATTCGGTTCAGGTTACGGTGGAAATGCTCTTCTTGGTAAAAAATGTTTCGCTCTACGTATCGCAACTGTAATTGCACGTGACGAAGGTTGGCTTGCTGAACACATGCTTATCTTAAAACTTACTAACCCAGAAGGTGAAGTAAAATACGTAACAGGTGCTTTCCCATCAGCTTGTGGTAAAACAAACCTTGCTATGTTAATTCCTACAATCCCAGGTTGGAAAGTAGAAACAATCGGTGACGATATTGCATGGATGAAATTCGGTAAAGATGGTCGTCTATACGCTATCAACCCAGAAGCAGGTTTCTTCGGTGTTGCACCAGGAACTTCTGCTGATTCTAACAAAAACGCTCTTATCTCTGCTGAAAAGAACACAATTTTCACAAACTGTGCTCTAACAGAAGATGGTGACGTTTGGTGGGAAGGAATTGGATATCCTGCAACTGGTAAACTTGTTGACTGGAAAGGTAACACACGTGACGCTCTTCCAAAAGACAAAGCACCTAAAGGCGAAGAAATGGCTCACCCTAACGCACGTTTCACAGCTCCTGCTTCACAATGTCCTTGTATCGCTCCAGAATGGGAAAATCCAGAAGGTGTTCCTATTTCTGCTATCCTATTTGGTGGACGTCGTCCTTCAACAGTTCCTCTTGTACACCAATCAAGAAACTGGAACCACGGTGTATTCCTAGGATCTATCGTAGGTTCAGAAATCACAGCTGCATCAACAATCGATGCTAGCCAAGTTGGTAAAATCCGTCGTGACCCATTTGCTAACCTTCCATTCTGTGGATACAACATGGGTGACTACTTCGCTCACTGGGTAAAACTAGGTAAAAACGCAGATCAAGATAAACTTCCAAAAATCTTCTACGTTAACTGGTTCCGCAAAGACGACGACAACGAAAAACTTCCTGGTGGATTCATGTGGCCAGGTTACGGTGATAACAGCCGCGTTCTTGCATGGATTTTCGACCGCTGTAACGGTGTTGATAACGCTGTTGAAACAGCTATCGGTTACATGCCAAAAGAAGGTGCAATCAATACTGATGGTCTTGCTGACTACTACAAAGAAACTCTACCAGAAATCTTGAAAGTAGATACAGAAGGTTGGTTAAAAGAATGTAAAGACGTTCGTGAAAACCACTATTCAAAATTTGGTTCACACCTACCAAAAGAACTTATGGATTGTCTAGACGATCTAGAAAACCGTCTTTCAAAATAAGTTTTAGCATGAGATAAAAATCTTGCTTGAAAAGGCCTCGGTTTTAATTAACTGAGGTCTTTTTTTGTTTAAAAATATAAATATCACACAATTATATGCTATGCTAATTTTTATTAAAAAGGTTTACTAAATGGTAAAGAGGTGATATTCTGATAAAGATGGTTTTACGAAAAATCATCTTTTGTTTTTTAGGAGGAAAAATAAATGAAAAAAACATTGCTGCTCTTGTCAGTAATTGCAATCTTAGTTTCATCATGTGCTTCAACATCAAAGCCAAGCGACGAGAAACTTAAAGCTAAAATTTTAACAATGCCAGAAAATAAAGTTGTTGCAGAAGATAATTCTGGTCGTAGTGATGTTATGCTTCAAGCATTTACATGGGAAAGTAAAAATAACAAAACAGGTTGGTGGAATGTTATCGCTTCTCATGGAGATGAAATTGGCGAATATTTTGATTATGTTTGGTTCCCACCTGTTTCAGACAGTTACAGTCCAGACGGATATTTACCTCGTGAATTGTACAAATTCATTTCATATTATGGAAATGAAAAAGCTCTAAAAAATGCAATCGATTCTATTGCTCCTGCAAAGGCAGTTGCTGATATTGTTGCAAATCACCGTGTAGGTGCAACTAGTTGGGGTGATTTCGTAAATCCATCTTGGGAAACTATAAAAGGTGAAAATTATAAAGCAATCGCATTTAATGATGAAGGTTTTTACAACGATGAAAATATGAAAAAAGTTCCATCATCAATGCGTGGTGCAAGAGATACTGGTGAAGGTTTTGATGGCGGTCGTGACTTAGACCTTACAAATCCTGTTGTTCAACAAGGTATCATCGAATATATGGAAAAACTACAAGAACTTGGTTTTGCTGGCTGGCGTTTTGACTATGCAAAAGGATTTGACGGCGCATATATCGGATATTTTAACCAAGCTGTAGAATCAGATTTTTCTGTTGGTGAATATTGGGTAGACAATTCTAAACAACTTCAAACTTGGATTAATAGAACTGGTGAATCTTTAGGAGAAGGTTATCCAGAAGGCAAAAAGTCAATGGCTTTCGACTTTAGATTAAAATCAATTCTAAATAATGTATTTGGTAAAAGTAAAAATGCTGTAAACAAAAACTTCCAATTACTAGCATTTAACGATTCTCTCATGAAAACTATGCCTAACTACGCTGTAACATTTATTGATAACCATGATACAGGTTCAACACAAGTTCACTGGCCAATGGATCCTGCTGATTTAGGAACAGCATACGCATTCCTTCTAACACATCCTGGAATTCCATGTGTTTCTTACGAACACTACGGAACAGAAACAAGAGATGGCAAAGGTGCTACAATTGTTACTGGTACAAAAATGACTCTACATGACCACATCAATTACCTAATTTCTTTGAGAAGAGCATGTGGAATCACAAATACAAGTGAACTTGAAGTAGAAAAGGTAGATCCATCTGTTTATAAAGGAATTGTTCATGGTGACAATGCAGATATCCTTTTGATTATCAGTGATAAAAAAGAATTCCATAAAGCACCTAAAGAATATAAAGTTGCTTATAAAGGTGATATTTGGACAATTTATACAACACTTAACTAATAACTAAAAACTGGAAAAATTTATAACACGCGTATTTCCCTTTGATAAAGTGTGGTATGCGTGTTATATTATTTTAAACAAGATGATGAAAATATTGTAAACATAGATAGGAGGTAATCTTATGAAGAAGATTTTTTCAATTTTATTAGCAATGTGTATGCTTTCAACTGTTTTTGCTGTAGATGTTGATTCTATTGCTAATTCAGCTTTTGATAAAGAAGCAGTAGAAAGTGGTTTAACAGAATTTGTAACAGCTTTGGCTGATTCTGCTCCAGCTGCTACAACAATGTCAAATGTTTGGGCTGACGGTTATGTTGGTCAATTAATTGGCATTCCACCACACTTTGGAGTGGGCGCTTCTGCTGGTGCTTCAAAATTGGATATCTCTGGTATTAAAAAAGCAGGAATGGGATTAGGAATTAACGCTGTTGAAAAATTAGGTGATAACTTTATTCTTCCAGTTGCTTCTGTAGAAGCTGTAATTGGTGGTCTATTTATTCCATTCGATCTTTCTGCAAGTTTCTTTACAGTAAGCAATCCTATTGGATTTGCTGGTGACAACTCTTTGCAATATCAATTTGATTCATTTAACGTAAAACTTAGAGTTCCACTTTTGAAACAAAATATCCTTTTGCCAAATCTTTCTGTTGGACTTGGATATGCTCAAGTAAAAGGTGCATTTTCTGTTGGAATGACAAAAGAGAATGCAAGTACTTCTCTAAACACAACTTTTGCAACTTCTGTATATTCTGTTGATGCACAGTTGTCAAAATCAGTTATTTTCTTAACACCTTATGTTGGAGCAAGATTGTTGCTTTCACAATCTGATAATACTTGGGAATACAGTATCAATGTGCCAGATATTACATCACGCGAAAATAATGGTGGATACACAACTGACGGAATGGATGTTTCTTATCAACTTTTTGCAGGAACATCTTTTAATATTCTTGTTGTAAAACTAAATATAAATGCTGCAATCGACCTAAAAACAAAAGTTTGGTCAGCAGGTTTAGGTGCTCAAGTAAAACTATAATTTAGTTTCCATAAAAACATAGATAATTAATTTTATCAGCGAAAGACTAGGATTATTAAATGCAATTTTTGTGCGTTTAATAGTTCTAGTCTTTTTTTTGTTTGTTTTTAGTTAGAAAATCATTTTTTTCTCCAATATTTTTCTCAAAGCGAAATCCTGTAGTTATATTTCAACTATTGAAAAAAAAGAAAAATAAAAATAGGGAGAAGAAGGCAAAACTTTTGCTGATTTTAGTGTATGAAAAAGCGGGTGTTTTTCTACAAAGATGAATTGAATGATGAATTTTCTGGCATAACTAGAAAGACAATTTTGGTGGATAAAAATTATACCTATTTGCGGGAAAGTTTTTTGTATAAAATTGCTGCATTTTTTGTCTACAGAATTGTGGTTGTGCCTTTGGCATTCTTTTATGTGAAAGCAAAGTTTCGCATGAAAGTGAAAAATCGGGAAGTGTTAAAGGCTGCAAAACATGATAGTTATTTTGTGTATGGAAATCATACTCAGATTCCCGGGGACGGATTTTTCCCAAATGTTATAAATTACCCAAAGCATAACGCTGTTGTGGTGAACGCTGACAATGTTTCTTTGCCAGGAACTCAACTTTTTATGATGATGGTTGGGGCTATCCCGATTCCTAATCATTTTTCGGGAATGAAAAAGTTTTTGGAATGCATTTCCCACAATGTGGAAAAGAAAAAGGGAATTGTGATTTATCCTGAGGCACATATTTGGCCATATTACACAGGAATACGAAATTTCAAATCAGACTCTTTTAAGTTTCCAATTATCTACGAAAAAAAAGCCTTTGCTTTTACAGTTACTTATCAACAGCGAAAAAACACAGACAAGGCAAATATTACTGTGTATGTAGATGGGCCGTTTTCTGCCCCAAAGGATTTGTCCAAAAAGCAAAGAGAGCAATATTTGCGGGATGTGGTTTACGACACAATGTTGGAGAGAAGCAAAGAATCAACTTATAGCTTTCATAAATATGTAAAAATAGAAGACGAAAACCAGCCTAAAATCAATTTGATGTATTGCGGAAATCACAAAGTTTTTGATGGTCTTTTAATATCCTTGCTTTCAATGACAAAATACACAAAGGAGCCAATATCAGTTTTTGTGATTACCATGGATTTACAAGAATTAAATCCTGAATACAAACCTATTACACAAAATCAAATAGCATATCTTGAGAAAATGATAAAAGAGGTAAATCCAAATAGTTTAATAAAACTTTTTGATATCACCGAAATCTTTTTGAAAGAAACCAAGGATAGCCCAAATCTAAAAAATAGTTACACGCCTTACACTCTTGCACGACTTTATGCAGATAAAATCCCTGATTTGCCAGATAAGATTTTATATCTTGATACAGACACAATTATGCACGGCGATATTTCATCAGTTTTTGAAATTGATATAGAAGATTATGAATTCGCTGCTGCTATCGATTTTCTTGGGAAATTCTTTTTGCATTACAATTATCAAAATGCTGGCGTTTTGCTTTTGAATTTGGAAAAAATCCGAGAGACAAAACTCTTTGAGAGAGCCCGAAATCTTATAAAAACAAAAAAAATGGCTTTCCCTGACCAAACTTCATTAAATTTACTGGTGAAAAAGAAAAAGTTTATTTCTACAAAATACAATGAACAGCGAAAACTTCACAAAAACACCGTTGTTCATCACTTTTGTAAAAGCATACGGTTGTTTCCATTTTTTCATACGGTAAATATCAAGCCTTGGAATGTGGAAAAGGTGAGAAATGTTTACAAGCTTCATTGTTACGATGATGTTTTGAACGAGTATGAAAGTCGAATGGCTAAATTTAAAAATGAGGTTTAAAAATGTTAAGTTATGGTACGGTAAATTTGGTTTTTATCATTTTTGTGGTTTTATATTTTCCAAGAGTTTGGTGTTGGTTTGCATCATTTAAAAAGCAAGACAGAGCATTTAATTACAATAAAAACAAATTGGCGTTGATAATTCCTGCTCGAAATGAGGGAAGGGCAGTTTTACCTTTGTTTGAATCCATAGAAATCCAAACTTACGACAGAAGCTTTTTTGATGTTTTTGTGGTAGTTAAAGAATACAATGATCCAGTTGTCAATTATGCAAAAGAAATAAATGGGAAAGTTTATGTTGATACAACTCAAACTTGCAAAGGAGATTGTCTAGATTCCACAATTAAGAAAATATTAAAGGAATATCCGGGTGTTTATGATGGATATTTGATTGTGGATGCGGACTGTGTTCTTGATTCTATGTTTATGGAAGAAATGAACAATGCAATGATAACTGGCGCTGACGTAATCAACGGAAAAAAACTTGTGAAAAATTATTTGCCAGGAAATCAGCACTCATGCAATCTTGTAACTGCTTGTAACGGTTTGATTTGGACATTTATGGATGATATGGGAAACCGGTGGAAATCAGACCACGGATTTACAACTATGACAGTGACAACGGGAATTTTGTTTTCAAAAAAGCTGGTAGAAAAATGGGGCGGTTGGATTTATCGTGCCACATTGACTGAAGATATGGAACTGGAAAGAGATTGCGCTTTAGAAGGATATAAAACATTTTATTATTCTCATGCAAAAATCTACATGGAAGAATCCCCATCTTTAGAAATGACAAATCGCCGCCGCACAAGATGGATGACTGGGGTAACTCACTCAGACTTTTTGTATGGACCAAAATTGTTCAAAAAGAAAAAATCATTTTATAACATTATGAACAATTACTATGTTTTTTCACTTTGGATTGTGTACGGTTATGTTGCAACTTTAATCGGAATTGGTGGATTAAATCTGATTTTTGGGGTTGTGTCTCTGTTTTCAACTGCTTCGAGCCTTCATTATTTTTCTGTTGCTTTTTATTGCTTTTTGGGGATTTATCTAATTTTCTTTGTGCTAACTGCAATGGCAATTCTTGTAAGCTATGAACAAATCACCCTAAGCCACATGAAAAAAATAATACTTTTGTTTGTGCATCCTATTTTTTATATGAAATACATTTCAATCGTTTCAAAAGCTATACGAAATCGGGAACCTCAAACTTGGGAAGTAATTGAAAGAGTCCAAGTGGAAAAATGATTTTTGTGGTGTTTTCTTTTGATGGTGATGGGAAAATTTTATGAATTACTTAAAATTAATAGAAACAGATTTTGATGTTTTGAAAAAAATAGATGAAGCAGAAAAAAATGGTGATTTTTCAGCTCACATTGATTCCATTGACTTTTCTTCCTCTTTGCCTGTAACTGCCGATTTTCCATATATTCCTGGGAAGTGGTTGAAAATCCTATATTGGTGGCGAAATGTCTATTGTCTCAAAGGATTTACTTGGATAGTGGCAAAACTATGCTTAAAAACTCAGGTTGTGGGAATAGAAAACTTAAAAAAAGTGAAAAATGCAATTATCACTTGTAATCATATTAATAAATATGATGGGCTTGTTATCAAATATGCTCTTGGAAAAAGAAAGTTAAAAATCATGACGGCAGATTTTAATAATCGAAAAGGATTTTTAGGAAATATGATGAGAGCCGCTGGGATTTTGCCATTTTCTATGAAACGAGAATGTGTAAAAAAGTTCAATGAAGCAATTTCTTATTATCTTTCTCATGATACAAATATTTTGATTTTTCCAGAAGGCTCAGAATGGTGGTGTTATGAAAAACCACGTCCGCTAATGGATGGAGCTTTTCACTATGCAGTTACAAATAATAAGCCTATTTTGCCTTGCTTTATCACATTTAGAAAAACTGGGAAGCTTTTTGATTCAGGAATTGAAAAAAGAGATTTTACAGTGCATTTTTTAGAACCAATTTTTCCAAATGAAAATCTTTCGAAAAAAGAAAATATTAAAATCATGAAGGAAAAGAACTTTGCAGCTTGGTGTGAATGTTATAAAAATTGGTACAGAAAAGAACTAATTTTGTGAAAAAAAGATTATTGGCTTTTGTTTTGGAAAATCCTCTCTTATAATGAAGTTAGAGATAATTGAAACTGTATAAAAAGTCAAATTGTGATTTTTACGGAGGATAAATGATTGAATCAGTTTTTTACAAAGATTTGCAACCTGCACAGCTTTTAGCAAAAGTTCGAAAATGTCCAGTTGCCTACATCCCAATTGGAACACTTGAATGGCACGGACGACATCTTCCTCTTGGCACAGATATGATGATTCCAGAAAATATCTTTGCAAAAGTTGCAGAAAAATTCGGTGGTGTCGTTTTCCCTCCATTATTTTTAGCGCCAGATATCCAGCAAAAAATCAAAGGCAAAAAATTTGCAGGAATGGAAATTTGTGGATTTCAGAAAAATCAGCCAAATCAACTTTATGGAAATTGTTATCACATTTCACGAAAATTATTTTATCAAATGTTAGAGGGGATTTTAGAAAATCTTGCCCGAACTGGATTTAAATATCTTGTGGCACATGGTCACGGTCCTTCAATGAATGATTTTTCCAAATGCAAAACAAAGTTTTTGAAAAAATATGGCATAAAATGTTTTACTCTTTTTGATTTAGGTTTTACCGAAAAAGAGGGAATCCAAACTGATCATGCCGCTGCCAACGAAACATCATTGATTATGGCGATAAATAAAGACTTAGTTGATGTTGAAAACTTAAATCAAGATGAAATTCCTGTTGCAATTTGGGGAAGTGACCCACGAAAAGAGGCTTCTGTGGAATTTGGAAACAAACTGATTTCTACAAATGTGGAAAAAATTGTTGAGTCCTTAAATCAAATTGTTGATTCAAAAGATTTTGCAAAACTTGATGATATGCACTTTGAAAACATAAAATCTTTGATTAGCGAATAAATGCAGGAATTCAAATTGTGGCAAAAATCTACAATTAATTCTAATATGAAATTTCCCTTGAAAGAACCCACAAAAATAGATAAATTATAAGATATGATAAAGAAAGAAATTACCGATTTAGACTTAATCGAAAAGTTAAATGGCATAGAAAAAGATGGAATGTCTGTTTTTGTTATGGCAGACGGTCGCTTACGTGGTGCTTTATTTCATGGAACTCGATTTGTAAATGATTTACGCGCACAGCATAATCTTGGAATTCTAGAAACTATGGTTTTAGGCCAAGCTGCATTATGTGGAGCTTTGTTGATTCCTACAATGAAAGGTCGCGGACGAATGATTTATCGATATGACACAAATGGCCCAGCAGTTGGTTTTTCTGTGGAAGCTGACTCAACAGGTTTCGTTCGCGGATATTTGCTACAAAACCCAATTCCAGTTTATAAGCCTCTAGAATCTTGGGATTTAGCTCCATTTTTTGGAGAGGGAACTGTAAGTGTAACTCGCATAAACGAAGGCGATAAAGCTCCTCAAACTGGAACTGTTGATATCGCATACAAAAATATTGCAAAAGATTTAGCATATTATTTTGAGCAATCTGAACAAACAAAAACTGCTTTCCACACAAGTATTCAAATGGACAAAACAGGTCGTGTGATTGGTGCTGGTGGACTATTTTTGCAAGTAATGCCTGCTGTTGGTGGAAAAACCCAAGATGGCGAATTCGCAAATATGGACGAAGAAGAATTGATTGCTAGAGCAGAAAACGCATTTAGAGCTTGTCCAAGTCTTGGTCAATGGTTTTCTGAAAAAGGAAACACAGAGGACATTATCTACGGACTTTTCCGTGAGTTTAAGCCTTTAGTTCCTGTAAATCGTGACATCGTTTTTGACTGTCCATGTAATAAAGAGAACTTTGTAAAACGAGTACGTTCTCTTTCAAAAAATGAACTAGATGATATTAAGGAAAATGGCCCAGATCCAATCGAAGTGATTTGTCATAATTGTGGAAGTGTTTATTCTATTCCAGTAAGCGAATTATAGTCTCGATTCTACGAAAATTATCAAAATAGGTGAAAAATTGAGTAAGATTTCTTTTTGCGTAAACGGAATGTCTTGTGCAGCCTGTTCTGCCCGAGTGGAAAATGCTGTCCAAAAAATCCAAGGTGTTGTAAATGCTCCTGTAAATCTTCTGGCAGGAACAATGACTGTAGAATATGACGAAAAGATTTATCATACTCAAGAAGAAATTGCTGCAAAAGTTTCGGAATCTGTTTCAAAAGCAGGTTACGAAGCTCTTGCAAAAATTTCAAAATCCGAAAACAATTCTCATATCACCCAAAATCCAAAAAATGATATTCATGAAAATGCCCGAAAAGCAGAAAGTGAACTAAAAACTCGATTTATTTTATCAGTGATTTTTTTAGTTCCACTGATGTTTGTTTCAATGGGAGAAATGATTTTTGGCTGGCTTCAAATCCCAGTACCAACTTTCTTTGAAGCTGCTTTTTCTGGTGGAAAAAATTCCATCACTTTTGCTTTAACCCAACTTTTTTTACTTTTACCAATTCTATATTTTAATCGAAAATTCTTTATTTCCGGCTTCAAATCACTTTTTTCTCTACATCCTGATATGAACAGTCTTGTGGCACTTGGTGCTTTTGCGTCAGTTTTTTACAGTTCTGTTATTTTGTTTAAA
The DNA here is from genome assembly GCA_045631425.1 of Treponemataceae bacterium. Lineage (GTDB taxonomy): Bacteria > Spirochaetota > Spirochaetia > Treponematales > Treponemataceae > Treponema_I. The sequence continues at coordinate 32,609 of JAZQUR010000017.1, forward strand.
ATCGGAGTGATTTTAGGCAATGTGGCATTTTTAGGCGGTAGCCTAGAAACTGTAATGGCTTTGCGCCACGATTTATACTTTGAGTCAGCTGGAGCAATTTTAACATTGGTGACCCTTGGAAAATGGTTAGAAGCAAAAAGCAAAAGCAAAACAGGTGAGCAGGTTCAAAAACTTGTGGACTTATCCCCAAAGACAGGGAATTTGCTCCAAGATGACGGCTCTGAAATCCAGATAGATGCTAGTGCTTGTATGCCTGGGAATATTCTCATTGTTCGCCCAGGGGAAAGCATTCCTGTGGACGGTGTTGTAATAGAGGGAATTAGCTCTGTAAATGAAGCAGCCCTAACTGGCGAAAGTTTTCCAGTTTCAAAATCTGTAAATGATGAAGTGAAAGCCGCATCTATCAACATTTCCGGTGTGCTAAAAATTCGGGCAACAACTCGCGGCGATGATACATCTTTTTCAAGGGTAATTGCCTTGGTGGAAGAAGCTGCCAGTTCAAAAGCGCCTATTGCAAAAATAGCAGATAAAGTTTCATTAGTTTTTGTGCCAACTGTAATCGCCATCGCTTTTATAACATTTATCGCTTGGATGATTGCTGGCGTAACATTTGGAGATGCTCTTTCATCAGCCATTGCGGTTTTGGTGATTTCATGCCCTTGCGCTTTGGGATTGGCTACACCAGTTGCTATTATGGTGGGAACTGGAAAAGCTGCAGAAAAAGGGATTTTGGTAAAATCTGGAGATGCTTTAGAAACTTTAAGCAAAACCCAAGTCGCTATTTTTGATAAAACCGGCACAATCACAGAAGGGCAGCCTGTTTTAACTGACGTGATTTTGGAAAGTACTCTTTCAAAAGTTGATTTGCTAAAAATCGCATTAAGTCTTGAAAAATCAAGTTCTCATCCTTTGGCAGAAGCTATTATTAAATATTGCGAAAAGGAAAATATCAAGGAAAGTCAAAATATCACCAATTTTGAAAATATTCTTGGAATGGGGATTTCTGCCCAGATTGATGATAAACAGTATTTCGCAGGAAATCTTCCATTGGTAAAAGCAAAACTTGGGGAAAGTCAAAATATCACCCTGTTGGAAAATAAACTAAATCAGCTTTCTTCAAATGGGAAAACTCCTTTAGTAATTTTTGAAAAATCGCATGGGATTTTGGGAATTCTTGGGGTAAAGGATGTTATCCGAGAAAACAGCAAAGAAGCGATTTCACAGTTGAAAAAACTTGGCATTGAAACGGTAATGCTAACTGGGGATAACAAAGTTACAGCTCAAGTGATTGGAAATGAAGCGGGACTTGATAAGGTGGTGGCAGAACTTTTGCCTGAGGATAAAGAAAAGGTTATCCGAGATTTCCAGAGTGCAAAAAAAACTGTTGCCATGATTGGTGATGGTATAAATGATGCACCTGCTTTGACTCGTGCTGATATTGGTGTTGCGATTGGAGCTGGAACAGATGTAGCTATCGAAAGCGCCAGTGTGATTTTGGTGAGAAATGATTTGCTTGATTTCGTGGATTCTATTTTGCTTTCAAAAGCTGTAATCAAAAATATAAAGCAAAATCTCTTTTGGGCGTTTTTCTATAATTCTATAGGAATCCCATTGGCTGCGGGAGTTTTTGTTTCTGCCCTTGGTTGGCGCTTAAATCCAATGTTTGGCGCTGCTGCTATGGGATTAAGTAGCGTTTTCGTTGTGACAAACGCATTGCGGCTAAAGTTTTTCAAAGGCATAAATAAATCTGATATTACTCAGAAAAACAATAATCCAGATAGGAGTGAAAAAATGGATACAAGAGATGTAGAAATCTTAATTGATGGAATGGCATGTGGACATTGTTCTGGTCGTGTTGAACAAGCTTTGAACGCTATGGAAGGTGTTAGCGCAACTGTGGATTTAGCAAAGAAAACTGCATTTGTAAAAGCAAATGGAAACGTTACAAACGAAGAACTTTCAAACACAGTTTCTAACTGCGGATACACTGTTCTAGAAGTAAAATAGGTTTGAAAATTTTGTTCAAAAAAATAGAAAAAAATCAAAAAAAATAAAAAATTGCTATTGACATTTTTTTGAACAAAATGTATATTACTAAACGTAACGAACGGGGGCGTAGCGAAGCTGGTTATCGCGCTGGCCTGTCACGCCGGAGATCGCGGGTTCGAGCCCCGTCGCTCCCGTACAAACCTACCAAGTTTTTTGGTAGGTTTTTTTTTGCAATTATCAATTTTGTGAGGTTTTGAAAATGACAGAATTAAACAGTAAACAAAGAAAATTTTTAGAAAAAGAAGCTCATGACCTTTCTCCATTGGTGATTGTTGGTGGTGCTGGTGTTACAGATGGCGTTATCAATATGATTTCATCTTCAATCGCATCTCATGAACTTATCAAAGTTAAATTCAACGAATATAAAGACGAAAAAGCAGAACTAACTGAAGAAATCTTAGAAGCAACAGAAACAACTTTAGTTAGAATGATTGGAAATATCATTATTTTATATAAAGCTGCTGAAAAAGAAGATAATCAGAAATTTGCAAAACAACTTGCAAAACTTGCAAAATAAGTTCCTATCAGTTTTATTAGATTAAAATTAATTTATCAGTTCTTCTCAAAAATCTAAACTAACAAAAATCTAACAATAATATCATTGTGTTTTTGCAAAAAAGGTTTATTATTTTTTTTGTAAATATTTCAAATTCTGTATTAGAATTAATATGAAAAAAGAAAACGTAGACTTTGTATAAAATGCGAGGGGCCTTTTATGTCAGAAAATCAAACAATCCTAATAGTTGATGATGAAGAGCCTATCAGACAGCTTTTGAAGTACAACCTTGAAAGAGAAGGGTACACAACTTTTCAAGCCGCAAATGGTTTACAAGCGCTGGAAAAAGCTCGTTCTGAAAAAATCGATTTAATTATCCTTGATTTAATGCTGCCTGATATGAGTGGGCTTGATATTTGTCGAATTCTAAAAAATGATGCCAAAACCACTTGCATTCCTATTGTTATGGTTACAGCAAAAACCGAAGATGCTGATATTGTTTATGGACTTGAATTAGGTGCCGAAGATTATGTTACAAAGCCTTTTTCTCCAAAAGTTTTGATGGCTCGGATAAAATCAGTTTTGCGACGAGTAAATCAAAGTAAGGAAGAATGTGAAAAAACAAAAAATGGGCTTCCTCGGGAAGAAATTTTTGCTCATGATATAAAAATCTGTCCTTTATCACATCGGGCATATAAAAATGGAAAAATGCTAGTTTTAACCGCTTCAGAATTTGCTCTTTTGCAGTTTATGGTGGAACATCCGGGACAAGTTTTCTCTCGTCAACGAATTATCACCACTTTGAAGGGAGACGATTATCCTGTTACAGAAAGAGCTATCGATGTTTTGGTTTTAGCTTTGCGTCGAAAACTAGACGAAGCGGCAGGATTACCAGATTTGATAGAAACTTTGCGTGGTGTGGGTTACCGCCTAAAAGATATTGAAGAATAAATAGAGTTGAAGGATATTGCATTGAAAAGAATTAGAACTTGGATGTTATTAATTTTGTTAAATGGGATTGTTATGGTTAGCGGATTTTGTCTGTTAATTTCCCAAACTGTCATAGAATTAAAAAACACTGCAATATCTCAAACTTTTGAAAATATGCGAATATTCTCAATATCAATTTCTAGTATTGTGAAAAACTATGCTGATAACTGGATTGGACACACTCAATATCACGATAAAGAATGGATAGAAAATGTTGATGTTTTTTTCAAGGATATTGCATTAGAAAATCCAAAATTCAGAATTTCATTAATCGCGAAAGATGGTTCAATAATTGGGGATTCTGATGCAGAAAATCCTTTAGATATTGAAAATCAAATTGAAAAAGAAGAAGTTGTAAAAGCTTTTAGTGGGGAAAGGGCAACTGCAATTCGTGAAAGTTCCATTGCTGATTTAGTGTTGCTTTATTATGCGATTCCTCTAGAATTGGATGGCGAAACCTATGTTTTACGACTTTCAATGCCAAAGAATACTAGCGTTTATTTTACAACAAATATCAAAAATACATTGATTCTCACTGGTGCTGTGATTTTATGTTTAGTTTTGCTTTTTACAAGTATAATTTGCTACAACGTAATTAAAGGGTTAAAAGAGTTAGAAACAGCTTCAAAAGAATATAAAAATGGAAATTTGGATTATGTGCCAGAAATAGAGTCTACGAGAGAAATAAATGATTTAGCAAAGTCTTTTGTAATTATGGCAAAAGCTATAAAAGAGGATAAAGAAAAGGTTTTGCGTCTGGAGAAAATTCGAAAAGATTTTGTGGCAAATGTTAGTCATGAGTTAAAAACGCCAATCACTTCGATAAAAGGTTTTGCAGAAACATTGCTAGATGGTGCTATAGAGGAAAAAGAAACTGCTATTAATTTTGTGAAAATTATAAACAAAGAAAGTGGTCGATTGTTTTTGATTGTGGAAGATTTGCTTGATTTGTCTCGATTAGAACAAGAAAACAAAGAAATTTCTAGTATCGAAATTGATATGAATATTTTTTTAAGTGATATTTGCAAAAAATATGATATTAAGTTTGTTTCTGAAAAAGAGGATTTTTATGCATGTATAAATCCTGGACTTTTTACTCAAGCTATAAATAATTTGATAGAAAACGCCATAAAGTATGGCGGTGAAAAATCAGAAATTGAATGCATAATTGATGATGATGGAACAATTGTTGTTCAAGATAAGGGAATTGGAATTCCCCCAGATTTGCGAGATAGAATTTTTGAGAGATTTTACCGAGTGGATAAGGGCCGAAGTCGGGCAGAGGGTGGAACTGGCTTAGGTCTTTCTATTGTAAGACATATTGTGAATTTGCATGGATTTTCTATAAAAGAAACAGGTCGCTTAGATGGACTTTCTGGTTGTAGATTTGTTGTTGATGTAAAAGGGTAAAAGTACATTATAAATGAATAGTTGACTATTTTTTTTTTTTTTTACAATTTATCGATTTTTGTTAAGAAAAATTAATTTTACATGAGGAAAATCGAGAAAATGTTTAAGAAAATTCTTTCATTTGTTTTTTTAGTGGCTTTATCACTAAATCTTTTTTCAGAATCAATTAGAGATTATGTTTGTGTTGTTAAAGGAAATTTTTCAGAAGAAAATGAAAAATTCTTGAATCAATATAAAGATGAAATGGCAAAATCTGGTTATGGAACATATTCAGAATATATCGATGACTTTTTGCAAGGAACATTTGGTTCTGGTTTTATTTATTATTCATCAAACGGAACTCCATTTATCATTACAAATAAACACGTTGTTTCAGAATATGAAACTGTAAATGTTTATTTTGAAAATGATGATGGTTCAACATCTGAATTCAAAGAATTAAAAATTGTAGCAACAGATGATGATATTGATATTGCAATTATTGCTTTGCCAGAAGGTTTTAAGAGAAAAGGCTTAGAACTTTACTCAGAATCTATTGCTGATGGTGACGATGTTTGGTCAGCTGGCTTCCCTGGTTTAGGTGGTGAACCAATGTGGCAATTAGGAAAAGGTATCGTTTCTAATTCAAAAGCAAAAATTAAAGAATTGCTTGATCCATCAATTTCAACATTAATTCAACATACAGCTGAAATCGATGGTGGAAACAGTGGTGGACCTTTATTGGTTAAAAACTCAAAAGCAAATGCTGGTTATTCTGTTGTTGGTATTAACACTTGGAAAGCTTATTATAGACAAAATACAAATTATGCAATTCCTGCAAAAGTAATTAAAGATTTCGTGGAAAAAAATGCTTCAGGAAATGCAACTATCGATATCAATACAAGAGTTAATTCTTTTGTAAAAGCAATGAGCAACGATGATGATTTTTATGGTCTATCTCGTTATATTTCAAATGCTATGATTTCTGAAATGGGTCAAACTGCATTTAAGAAGACACTTTCTATCGCGCCAGAAGCTGTTCGTTCTACAGCAATTGAAACTTTCATTTACAACCCTATTGATGGAATGAGATTTTGTATTGCTTACTGGATTTGGACTGAATTTAGAACATCAGACGGATTTGAAACTCCTGTTTTGGGGTCATTATCAGAAAATGCAGAAATCTATTCTCTAGAATTTAATCCAGATTCAAAGTCTTCAGTAGGAACAAAATGGATTAAAGAAAATGGTCAATGGAAGCTTTCAGAATTTGATGGAACTAAATTATCAAGTAAATCATCTTCTAAAAACTCTAAGGATAAAAAATCTGGTACAACATTTACTATTGAATCAGTAGGTGTTTTTGAACTTTCAGGAAGTTATCTTTCTACTCTAAATACTGATACAACTGGATCTGATTTTTATGTAACTGGTATTTCTGAGATTTTAAGAATTGGTTTATTCTATCAATCTCAAGAACTTCGTTATGTAGATAATGATGTTAGAAAATCAGAAGAAGTTTCAACATTGGGACCTTTTGTTGGTCTTCAAATCCCAATGTTAATTAACTCTGTAATTGTGGAACCATTTGCCTTTGTAAGAGGTGGTATTATTAATTTCTTCAAAGTTGATAATGATGATATTGTTCCAATCGTTACTGGTTCTGGTATTGGTATAAATATTGGTTATGAAGTTTCAACTGTTTTTTCACCTTTTGTTTCAATAAAATATACAACTCTTACATTTGAAGCAGGTGAAGATGCCTTTGATCGCCAAAAAGTAAAAACTGAATGTTTATCTATTGGTTTAGGTCTAAAATTTTAATAAATAATTTTTATAGGAGGTTTTATGAAAAAAAATTATTTAGTAGTTTTGCTTGTATTGTTGGCAATTTTGTTTACAAGTTGTGCAACTACAACTAAAATTTCTACTTATGAATCAAAAAGCGCATTAAGAAAAGGTGAATGGGGAACTCCTGAAACACACACTTTATTGTTTGGAATTAATGGTGGAGATATAAAAACTTCAAGTGTTTTACTTCAACAAAATCCAGATATTGGATACGATTTTTTCTATCCTTATTCAATCTCTACTCCAATCTACATTCTTAATATAATTCCTATTGGAGAATATAGATTTTTCATTTTTCCTTTACCAACTGGGGCAGAAATTAAAGAAACTTCTTGGACTGAATATGTTGGAAGAAGTAAATTTGTTATTAATGATGGTATTGCAGGTGTAGATATTACTTTAACAAAGCCTGGTCTTCAATTTTATGGTGAAGATAATGAAAAACATACTCAAGAATTAAAAACTCTAAAGAAAATTGTAAAATATTTTAAGGGTTCAGAGTGGGAAACTGTAATTCGTGCTAGAATCGAGGAGATTTCAAATGCTAAATAAAAAAGTTTTATGCTTAATTATTTCTTTATTTTGTGTTGTTTCTTTTGCAAGTGCTGAAAAAATCCAAGATGGTGCGTTAAAAGAACCAAATGATAAAAGAATTGTTCTTGTTGCAAAAGTTTCTATGAAAACACCTATCAATGTAGAAGCTCGTAGAGAAGCTTTTTTGGAAAGAAAGGCTTGGCAAATTGGAAAGATTTCTAAAGATGATACAACTTATTATATTGAAGGTGATATTTCTATAGAAAATGCTCCTGCTTTTGGTGAAACATTATTTGCAGTACTAAAAAATAAATCAGATAAATACACTCTTAAAAATTTTACAGCTGTATTGTTTCCTTCTGTAAATTATACTGAGTTTTCGTTTGCTCTTCCTGCTAATGTAACAATTACAATTCCAGAAGGTGCAAAATATGTTTATATCGGAAACTTTGAATACGATTTAGACTATGCTCTTCGTGTTGTAGGATTTAATCACTATGATGAATACACAACTGCACAAGAAGAACTAAACAAAGCTCTTGGAAAAAAAGTAGATTTATACAGAGCTGAACTAAATTTTAATTAATTTTTACTTTTAGCATACAAGCACTTCTAATAGTTTTTCTATTGGAAGTGTTTTTTTTATTGTGAATACAAAGATTTCAAACAAGCAATTAATATTTTTCCACCTCCCTAACAAAAAAAGCACAACCTTAAGAGAATAAGCACTTTAGACTGTACATTTACATATGATATGTTTAACAGTATAATTATTCATATATGTAAAACTCAAAAATTGGAAATATAGAAAATGAAAAAACTTACTAAATCTATTTCACTTTTTTCAATAATAATTTTTTGTTTATTTCTAATGTTCCACATTTTTCTAAATATCTTCATAAAATCAAAAGAAGTAAAAGTTGATGAAAAAGAATTGCTAAATGAAACAACAGTTTTTTTAACTGACAGACAAATTGAAATTGCAAGTTATATTTTAAATAATCAACAAAATCCCAAG
>JAZQUR010000018.1:0-36459 GCA_045631425.1 Treponemataceae bacterium
TCTTGGAAGATTTTACGGAAGTTTTTCAAGCTTTTGAAAAATGGAGAAAATGGAGATATACTAAAAATATAAACACATGGGTAAAATTACCCCAAAAAGGAGAATTTTCGATGAAAAAATTTCTAGCAATTTTATTTATTCTTTCTGTATGTGTTGTAGGCGTTTTCGCAGAAGATACAGAATTCCCTACAGGTACATGGATTGATGAAAACTGGGATGCAAAATGGGTTTTTGCAAAAGATAAAGTAGAACTTTATGATGAAGACGATGTTTTAGTTTATACATTTACAAAAGCTAATACAAAAGATTTCAAACTTACACCTTCAACAAAAGGTTTGACACTTTCTTTCTATTGTGCAGAAACAGAACGTGATTACAAATTCACAAAACCAATCACACTAAGCACAGACTTAGACATGGAAATTAATCCAGACTGGACTGACGAAGATTACAAAGTTGCTATTAAATTTAGCAAAATAAGTTTCTAGTCAAACTAGGTTAAACAAGAAAAGCTGTCCAACTTTGAAGCTTTCAAAATGGACAGCTTTTTTTTTATGCTAATTTGTGATTTATAAAGCCCATTAAGTGAGAAACGTTTCCTGCCGAACCTCTTATCGGCACAAGCTTTTGCTCGTACTCTTTGAAAACGCCGTCTTTTGACAACATTCTAAAATCAACTTTCACAGCTTGCTCAGATTTTACAGCTCTACTAGCATTTGTCAAAACATTTTCCAAGTCTTCTTCGTGGATTTTTATACATTTGTCTGTAACAAAATCGTTGATAGTTTCAGGAACCTTTGTTGTAAAATCTTGTTCATCAACATAGTTGAAAATCGCTTTTCCATTATCCAAGTTGAGAATATACATAATATCGCAAGATGAACGGAAAATTTCGTGAACCATATCTGCAGTAAGTCCCACATCTGTGATTTTATCAGATTGGATTTTCTCTTCTTCATTTTTGATAATGTGAAGTGATTCCATATCCAAGATAGAACTTGCTTCAAAATTGATAAAATCTTGATTAACGTATTCTTGAACATTCTTGAAGATAACTACAGTTTTAAAACCTGTGTTTTCTGGTGTAGTCAATCTTAATTGACTGATTTTGTACCATTCGTACTGGCTATTTTCCGTAGATTTCATGCGAACAAAAATACTATCATCAATAAAGTTTTGTCTTTGAATTTGTGTTTTTGCGTTGTTTGCTTTATTCATCAATCTTTCGCAGTCTTCTGGATGCACGAATCTATCCACAAAAGTTGGAATGTCTGTAATGATGTTTCCAAAAAGCGGAACAGAAGAAATTTCTTTGAAATCTTGATGCAAGAAAATATATTCGTCAGTGTTGTAATCGATTTCTAGTACAACTTCGCCAATTTCTTTCAAAATTGTTTTATAGCGATATGAATCTAGATAATCAGCGATTTCTTGACTTTCAGTTTCTTCGGATAAATCAAAGCCAAACTCTTCAAGATTGATTTCGCCGTCACGATATTGTCGAGCTTTTTCTTCGAACTGCGGGGCAACCAATCTAAAACAATGTCTGATTTTTTCAGAGAAGGCACCACATTCACCGCTAATAATCATGCGGACAGTTTTTTCGTGAGTAAAAGCTGGTTTGTAAACTCGTGGAGTTGTTAACGCATCGTAAACGTCTGCAATGGCGGCAACTTGCGCACAAAGCGGAATATCATCCCCAACCAATCCAAGAGGATAACCTTTTCCATCGTAGCGTTCGTGGTGGAACATTGCAATCTGGAAAGCGTATTCTAGATAGTCTTTTTGGTCTACAAAGTGAAGCTTTTTGATAAGTTTTCCACCTTGTAAAGTGTGAGATTGCATTACTTCAAACTCTTCTTTTGTTAAACGTCCCGGTTTGTTCAAAATCGCATCTGGGATAACAATTTTTCCAATGTCGTGAAGAGTAGATGCAGAAGCGATACAGTGAATAATTTTGCTATCAAGTCCGTATTCTGGATAATTTTTTGCGATTTCAGTAAGCAAAATCTCAGTAAAACTTCTGATTCTCTTAATGTGTTGCCCAGATTCCAAACTTCTGTGTTCGATGATAGAACTTAAAGTATCAATCATCATCTCGTTTGATTTTCTAAGGCGAGAAGTTAAGTCTTTTGCAGTTGCTTCAAGATTTTGTCTGTAATAATTTGCCGAAATAACGTTTTGTACACGACAATAAACAGTTTTTGGAACAATCGGAGAAATAACAATATCAGAAACTCCCATTTCCAAAACCTTAGTTTCTACTTTTTCTGATGTTTCAGCAGTAACAACAACAACTGGAATTTTGCCCAAAAGGTTTAGTTCTTTCATTTTATTAATGAAATCGTAACCGTTCATAACTGGCATGTTTAAATCAAGCAAAATTGCACAAAATTTGCTTGGCTGTTTTAAGAGTTTTAAAAATCCTTCTTCCCCATTTGTAGCTTCTACAACTTCATACTCATTTTTGAAAAGCCCTGAAAGGATTGTCCGAGAAATTAAATTATCATCAACTATAAGAATACTCTTGTTTAAAAACATACAAATTTAGTGTAGAGCAAGAATTCAGAAAATCAAGTAAAATCTTCTAAAAACTAAGATTATGTTTAGATGTGGGATAAAAAAGATGATAAAAGATGGAGTTTGATAAAAGGGGATTTTTAGAAAAAAAGGGTGATAAAAAGAGGCTTCTGAAATCGCCATTTATCATCCTTAATTTATAGAAGAAAATGACAATTTCAGAAAAGTTATTAATCGATTATAGGAAGATTAGTCCAAGGATTCCAACTGGAATTAGATAGAATGCAAAGTATTCAAGTTTGCCTTTGTTGATAAGTTTCATCAAGAATTTTAGAGAGAAAATTCCAACTACAAAAGCAACCAAACATCCAATAACCAAAGGCAAAATTCCAACAGTTTGAGATACATCTCCTAAATCTTTTACTTCTAGGATAAATGCACCAACGATAGCAGGAATTGATAAAATGAATGAGAATTCTCCAGCTGTTTTTCTGTCAACTCCAGCCATTAGAGAAGCTGAAATTGTGATTCCAGAACGAGAGATACCTGGTAAAGTTCCGATTCCCTGAGCAATACCAACTAAAAATCCTTTAAGTGGTGAAACTGTGTTTGAAACACCTTCTTTTTCGATTTGTCTTTTACTCAAAATTGATGATAGGATTAACAAAAATGCTGTAACGATAAATCCACCACAAACGAATTTGATAGGTAATTCTGGTAAGAATTTTGTTGTGAAAATAGCGATTACACCAGTAGAAATTGTACCAAAGATAACTGCTAAAATCATTTTTTGTTTTACAAAATCATCTTCTTTTGATTTTTTTGTAATCCATCTGAAAAATACAGCAAGTAAATCTCCGATTTCTTTTCTAAAGAAGATAAAAACTGCTGCCAATGTTGCTACGTGAAGCATAACATCAAATAGAAGTGGAACTTCTTGAAGATTAAATAATTCTTTGCACAAGGCTAGGTGGCCTGAGCTAGAAATTGGCAAAAATTCGGCAACGCCTTGTAGTGCACCAAAGAAAATAGCTTGTAGTACTGTCATAGGAAGGATACTAGCACAAAAAAACTGGTTTGTTAAGTCGAAAAGTAAAAAATAAATAAACCAGGATTCTGGGAAAACACTCAAAAAAACTTTCTCAAAATTAAATTTTCTGCAGTGTAAATAAAAATATATGCATTTTTTTATGAATTTTTTCCAATAATTACAATTTTGCACTTGCGATAAGATGAAATCAAGGATAAAATAAAAAGGTTATATTTTCAAATAGGAGGAAATTATGAAGAAAATTTTAACAACATTATTGGTTCTTTCATTAGCATTTACAATGTTCTTTTCTTGTGGACAAAAAGAATCAGTAAACGAATTTATCATCAATAATGGTACAGAGCCACAATCTCTAGACCCTTCAAAAATCGAAGGTGTTCCAGAACATCGTATTTACATGGCTCTTTTTGAAGGATTAGTATCATATGATCCTAAAACATCAGATGCAGTTCCTGGTGTAGCAGAAAGCTGGACAAGAAGTGAAAACGACACAGTTGTTACTTTCAAACTACGTGATGCAGTATGGTCAGACGGTGTAAAAATCACAGCTCAAACATTCGTTGATTCATGGCTATATTACCTAGCTCCAGAAACAGCAGCTGTTTACGCATATATGCCTGGTATGATTATCGAAGGTGCAGAAGCTTACAATGCTGGTAAAGCAGGTCCAGAAGCAGTTGGAATCCGCGCAATCGATGACAAAACATTAGAAGTAAGACTAGTTGGTCCTCTAGCATACGCAGTTGATGTTATGGCACACTACTCATTTGCTCCACTTCCACTACACGCAATGGAAAAATATGGTGAAGATTGGATTAAACCAGGTAACCTAGTTGGAAACGGTCCTTTCACTCTAGAAACATGGACACCACAACAATCAATCACAGTTGTTCCAAACGAAAAATACTGGAACAAAGATGAAGTTTACCTAGATCGTATTACTTTCTTAACAATCGAAAACGAAACAACAGCTTACCAAAAATACAAAGCTGGTGAAATGGACTGGGATACATCAGTTCCTCTAGAAATGCTTGATGAAATCAAACTTCGTGACGATTTCCAATCAGCTCCACAACTTTCATCATACTACTACTATCTAAACACAAAAGATCCTATCTTAAGTGATGTTCGTGTTCGTAAAGCTCTAACAATGGCTATCGACCGTGAAGAATTAGTAAACAAAGTTACAAAAGGTGGACAAATTGCTTCTGGTGGTTTCGTTCCTTCAATGACAGGATACGATGCAATCAACGGTAACGAATTCGACCTAGATACAGCAAAAGCTCTTCTAGCTGAAGCTGGTTATCCAAACGGCGAAGGTTTCCCAAAAATGTCTTTGATTTACAACACAAACGAAGGCCACAAAAAAATTGCTGAATACGTACAACAAGCATGGAAGAAAAACCTAGGAATCGATGTTGAACTAGCAAACCTAGAATGGAACACATTCCTTGATGAACGTCAAAGCGGAAACTTCCAAATCGGTCGTGCTGGTTGGGTTGGTGACTACCAAGACCCATCAAACTTCCTAGAACTATTCTTAACAGGTGGTGGAAACAACGACGGTAAATATTCAAACCCAGAATTTGATGCATTAATGGCAAAAGCTGCTACAATGCCAGCTGGTGAAGAAAGAATGGCTGTTCTAAAACAAGCTGAAGAAATCTTGATTACTCAAGACCAAGCTATCATCCCATTCTACTTCTACGTTACACAAAACATGATCGACCTAGAAAAATGGGACGGATGGTATGCAAATACTCTTGATATCCACCCATACGTAGGATTGAAAAGAAAATAATTGATTTAATATCAATTAAATCTGGCAGTCTTGGTTTTTTGTTTGTATCCAAGGCTGTTGGGAAACTTTAGGTTCTTCAATTTTTGGAGAACCTAAAAAACAAGGATGATGTAAAAATCATCCGCAAAAAAAACAAACTAAAAAAATAAGCAACAAACAAAAAACAACAAAACTCTGCTAAAGAGATTTTTAGCTCCAAAACATGTAAATTGTTTCTCAGCTTGTTTTGGATAAGGATTGTATATGGGACGATTTGTGTTTCGCCGGTTTATAAGTTTAATTCCGACGATGTTTTTAATTATTACATTTAGTTTTTTCCTAATCCGCCTAGCACCAGGTGGTCCTTTTTCAAGTGAAAAAAAAGTTACCGAAGAGGTAATGCAAAATCTTCTAAAGAAATATCACATGGATGAACCTCTTTACAAACAATATTTCCGCTATCTTGGGGATATTTGTCGTGGAGATTTAGGTCCTTCTTTTAAAAATAAAGATTTCACAGTAAATGAATTGATTTTTCAGAGTATGCCTAATTCAATTACTTTAGGTGTAATTTCTCTATTATCTGCGCTATTTTTAGGGGTTTTAGTTGGAACGCTTTCGGCGTTAAAACAAAACTCATGGATAGATTATGCTAGTATGTCAGTTGCAACGGTGGGGATATCAGTTCCAACCTTCGTTGTAGGTCCTGTAATTATGTTGGTTTTTGCAATGAAATTAGGTTGGTTGCCAACATCTGGTTGGATTACAGGCCGAAATGCTGATGCTAGAACTTTAATTATGCCAGCCATTACACTTTCTTTACCTTATTTTGCTTATATTGCACGTCTATCTCGTGCTTCTGTTTTGGAAGTTTTACGTTCAGACTACATTAGAACTGCAAAAGCAAAAGGTCTAAAGCAAAGTCAAATTATGTATAAACACGTTCTAAAAGGCGCAATGCTTCCTGTTGTAAGTTACTTAGGACCAGCTTTTGCTGGTATTATTACAGGTTCTGTTGTTGTTGAACAAATCTTCCTTGTTCCTGGACTTGGAAAATTCTTCGTTCAATCATCTTTGAATCGTGACTATACTTTGATTATGGGTACAGTTATTGTTTACTCATTTATTCTTGTTATCATGAACTTTGTGGTTGATATTGTCTACGGACTTCTTGACCCAAGAATTTCTTACAAATAGGAGGCCTTTGAAAATGTTTAAGTTTAATAAAAAGGCCGAAGAAGCGGTCAACGAATTTAACCAAACAATGAAACCTGTTTCCTTGTGGGATGATGCATGGAAACGTCTTAAAAAGAATAAAATGGCTATTATCAGTTTGTGGGTTGTTCTTGCATACTGTTTGATTGCACTTTTTGCACCAATTTTGCCTATTTATCCTTATGAAGAACAAATTTTGGATCACACAAACCTTCCACCATCATTTAAGCCTGCTGGTGAAGTTATGATTCAACAACGCGAAAAATATTTTGCAAAAGTTATGGCAAAACAAAAGCGTTCAGAGTACACAGTTGAAGAAGCTGCTGAACTTGAAGAAATGCGTAAAGATATAGAATCAAATCCTGTTCACCAACGTCACTACATTTTAGGTACTGACTCTCTTGGACGTGATATGCTTTCTCGTACAATTTACGGTGGTCGTATTTCTATTGCTATCGGTATTTTGGGAACTGTAACTGCTTTGCTTCTTGGAGTTTTGATGGGAGCTATTGCAGGTTATGCAGGTGGCTGGATTGATAACTTAATCATGCGATTTGTTGATATCATGTACGGTCTTCCATATATGCTTATGGTTATCATTATGATGGCGATTTTGGGGCGAAATATATTTATTTTGTTTATCGCTATTGCATTGGTTTCTTGGTTAAGTATCGCACGTGTTGTTCGCGGACAAATCATCAGTTTGAAAAACTCTGAATTTGTTGAAGCAGCAAAAACAATGGGTGCAAGTCCAGCACGTATTATTGCAAAACACCTTTTGCCAAACACAATTGGTATTATTATTGTTTATTCTTCACTATCACTTCCTTCATTTATTATGAACGAAAGTTTCTTATCATTCTTGGGATTGGGAGTTTCTGCTCCTCTTGCATCTTGGGGATCATTAGTTTCTGATGGTGTTAAGGGTATGGAACTTTACAGTTGGCAGTTAATTGTTCCAGCTGTAGTTATGACACTTTTCTTGTTTGCTATGAACTTCTTAGGCGACGGTTTACGTGATGCCTTCGACCCTCAAAGCAAAAATAAAACTTAATGGAGGTTAAAAAATGAGTGATAATAATACAATGACAGATGAAGTAATCCTCCAAGTAAAAGATTTAAAGACATATTTCTATACCGATGAAGGTATTGTTAAAGCTGTTGACGGAATTACATTTGACCTACACAAAGGTGAAACTGTTGGTATCGTAGGGGAATCTGGTTCTGGAAAAAGTGTTACAAACCTTTCAATTATGAATCTTGTACAAACACCTCCTGGAAAAATTGCTGGTGGTGAAGTTCTTTTCCACGGTGAAGACCTTCTTAAAATGGACGACAAAACTATTCGTGATATTCGCGGAAACAAAATCTCTATGATTTTCCAAGATCCAATGTCTAGTTTGAATCCATTTTTGAGAATTTCAACTCAAATGATTGAAACAATCCAACTTCACCAAGGATTAGATAAAAAAGCTGCAAAAGAAAAAGCTATTGAAATGCTAAGTCTTGCTGGTATTCCAGCTGCTGCAGAACGTATCGACTGTTATCCACACCAATTCTCTGGTGGTATGCGTCAGCGTGTAATGATCGCAATGGGACTTTCTTGCAATCCTGAAATCCTTATTGCTGATGAACCTACATCTGCTCTAGACGTAACAATTTCTGCACAAATCCTTGAATTGATGCAAGACTTAACAAAACGTCTTGGAACTGCAGTAATCATGATTACACACTCTCTTGGTGTTGTTGCCGGAATGTGTGACACAATCATGGTTATGTATGCTGGACGTGTTGTTGAAAGCGGAAAAACAACTGATATTTTCAAAGAACCAAAACATCCATATACACAAGGTTTGATTAAATCTGTTCCACGTCTTGATAAAAAGAACGAAGACAGATTGTTCAGTATCCAAGGTCAACCACCAAACGTAATTGACTTACCACCTTGTTGTCCATTCTATCCACGTTGTGAAAATGCAAAGGATATTTGTAAAAAACAATATCCACCAATGAAAGACTTTGGAAATGGACACTGTGCTTCTTGTTGGCTATATGCTGATGAAGACGTTAATTCAAAAGGAGAGGAAAAATAATGGCAGATACCCAAAACCTCCTTGAGGTAAACGACTTAAAGATGCACTTCCCAACTGGTAGCAAAGGTTTATTTTCAAGAGAAAAAAACTATGTTTATGCTGTTGATGGTGTAAATTTTTCAATCAAACCAGGTGAAACTCTAGGTCTTGTAGGTGAATCTGGATGTGGTAAATCTACTGTTGCACGTGCAGTTGCTCAAATCTATAAACCAACAAGTGGTGAAGTTCTACTTGATGGAAAAGATTTGACAAAAATGAGCAAAAAAGAGCTTTTATTGGCTCGTAAAGATATGCAAATGGTATTTCAAGATCCATATGGTTCTTTGAGCCCACGTATGACAACTGCAAATATTATTGCTGAACCAATGCACATTTTTAGAAATCGTGGATTGCTTCAAATGACAGATGCAGAAATTGACAAACGTGTAGAAAAACTTATGGAATTGGTTGGACTTTCAAAGTTCTTTAAAAACCGTTATCCACACGAATTCTCTGGTGGACAAAGACAACGTATCGGTATTGCTCGTGCATTGGCTTTAAGACCAAAATTGCTTTTGTGTGATGAACCAGTTTCTGCACTTGACGTATCTATTCAAGCTCAGATTTTGAACCTTTTCAAAGATGTTCAAAAAGAACTTGGTTTGACATACTTGTTTATTGCTCACGATTTGGCTGTAATTGAATATATTTCAGATAGAATTGCAGTTATGTATCTTGGAAAAATTGTAGAAATTAGTGATTACAAAGATTTGTACGCAAATCCATTGCACCCATATACAAAAGCACTTCTTTCTGCAGCTCCAATTCCAGATCCAGAAATTGAAGCAAAACGTCAGAGAATTATTCTAAACGGAGACGTTCCATCTCCAACAGTTCAACGTCCTGGATGTTATTTCTACGACAGATGTCCAAACAGAATGGAATGTTGTAAAAATAATCAACCAAAACTTACACAAATTGGTGTTGATGGAGTTGATCATCAAGTTGCTTGTTTCTTGTATAATAAATAATTGATATTTATCTAGAAATATTAGGTTGTCCAATTCGGGCAACCTTTTTTTTTGCTTTTTTTTATTTTTTTAGCAGATTTTTTGAAAGATTTTAAAAGTTTTGTGCATATAACTTAATGTAAGGAATTTTTTTTGGAGATTATATGGACAAAAATAATGGAAAAAAGTTTTTATCAGTTTTATTTTTTTTGATGTGTTTTGGATTTGCGTTTTCATCAGGATATGAATTTGTAAATCAAGAAATTACAGAAATTTTGTATTCGATTTCCATGGTGGAAAATCAGTCTATTGTTGGAGATGACACCGTTTCAGGCACTGGTACATTTCGTTTTTATGGGGAAAGTTTTGACGAAGCTTTTGATTCTTTTTTATTGGCAAATCGGTTGTATGTGGACAAGACAAAGCAAACTTGGATTGTGTCTAAAATTAAGTTTGAGAAAATTGAGTCAGAATGGATTTTTGATTGCTATGATTTATATCTTGAAAAAATTTTCGAACATATATCAGAACACTCTGAATTTGCGATTATATTTTCAACACTTCCAAATGTAAAACAAAGTTTTCACTTAAAATCAGATTCACTTGAAGAATTAGTTAGTTTGATATTGAAAAACTACAGCAATTATGAAGTTAAAACTGATGGAAAGAATATTTTTATCGAAAAAAAAGTTGTGGAAGATAAAAGTATGCTGTTATCAAACAAAAGTGAAAAGTTGGTTATCGAAAAAAATGATGAGAAATTTAATATCACTTTAAAAAATGTATATTTTGATGTTTTTTTAGAAAATCTAAAAACTAAAACATATTTTCAGTTTTTATCTTTGGTGAAGGAAAACCCCTTGATTTACTGGGCTGAGGTTGAAAATCAGGATTTTGAATATGTTTTGGATTCCGTTTCTAGTTTATGCAATGTTGCCTATGTGAAAAAAGAAGGGGTGTATATTTTTTATTCGGATTATGGGAAATCAAATCTCTTAATTGAAAAAAATAAATGGGAAACTTACAAACTTGAAAACATTTTACCAGAGAATTTTATCCCACTTTTTTCCAGTAGGTTTCAAAATGTGGAAATCATGATTTTATCAAATACGGAGGTTATGATTAATCACAGCAAACAAGATGAAATTCCCATAAAAATGTTCATCAAAAAAATTGATGTGCAACAAGAAAAATATTTACTGAGTTTTAATTACATTTCGGAAAAGGAATTTTTGAATAATTTACCAAAAGATTATTCTAAGGAAAATTTTTTCTCGACAGGAACAAATTATTCTTTGTATTTTTATGGAACTCAGGCTCAATTTGAGGAATTGTCTGAATATATTTATGAAATGGACAAGCCTGTTAAAAAGGTTTTCTATGATTTGTTGATAGTTCAAACTCAGAAAAGTTTGGCGGATAATTGGAATGCAAATCTACGCATTTCTCAGTTAAAGCCAGGCAATATGTTTCAAACTGGATTATCTTTTGCGCCTCAGTTTTCTTTTAGTTTGGATTTTGTTCATGCCTTTGGATATAAATTTGCGGCTGAGTTGCAAGCTTCTATTCAGGAAAATCAAACAGAGATTTTTGCGGACACAACCTTATATGGTGTTTCTGATGTACCAATCGAGTTTAGAAATACGAGTACTTTTCGATATCGAGATCCTTATATCAATTTGGAAACTGGAAATCAGATTCAGTCTGGAATCACAAAAGAAATTGTGTCTGGAATTGTTTTGGAAATTGTGGGTTCTGTTTCAGGTAACGGAACAATTACAACTTCTGTTTCCGCTTCGGTTTCAAGGCGTGGTGCTGATGTAAGTTACAATTCTGGAAATCCGCCTCCTACCTCCGAAAAGTTTGTTACAACTCAAGTGATCGGAAAATCTGGTGAAGTTATAGTTTTAAGTGGGTTAGTTCAAAATGATTCAACTTATGTGGAAGAACGAGTGCCTATTTTGGGGAAAATCCCAGTAATCGGAAGATTATTTTCCGGTAAAACAAAGAATAATGAAAAAACGGAGATGATAATTTATCTTGTACCTCATATCGAGGAAAATGTTGAAATCAGTGAGCCTGTTGATGTTGAAAATCCAACATTGCTTGTAAATGCAATTTTAGAAGTTCAGGAAAAAATCAGCTTAGACATACGAAAATCGGTGATAAAAATACTTTCAAAATTTTAAAACTGGTTGAGGGAAAATATGAGAAAATTTACGTTATCACCTTTGTTTTGCATGAATAATAATATTGTGATTTTGAAAGAAACTGATAAAGAAGTGGTTTTAGGAATTTCTGATGTCAATGATGAAAAGCTTAAAATGAAAATTCAGCGAAGTTTCGATTTTTTTGAAGGAAACAGTTCTCGAGAACTGCTATTTGTTGAGATTTCAAAGGAAAAGTGCAAAAAACTGATTTCAGAAACATTGTCAAAAGGAACTCATGAAAAGAATATCATCAAAGATAAACAAAATGAAAATTTTTCAGAATCACCAGTTGTAAATTTTTTGGAAGCTTTGCTGATTGAGTGTTTGGAAGATAGTTCAGTTAGCGATATTCACTTTGAGCCTTATGATGGAAAATATCGGATTCGTGTTAGAAAAAATGGAGCATTGTTTTATCTAAAATCCTTGGAAGGAAGTTTTTTCACTTCCATAAGTCGACGGATAAAAGTTTTGTGTAATTTGGATTGTGGAGATAATCGACAAATACAGGATGGAAGTTTTTTTTACAAGAATTTTAGTTTGGAAGCAGATATTCGGGTGTCGTTTATTCCGCTGCATCATGGGGAATCTGTGGTTTTGAGATTGCTTCGCGGAAACTGTATTCCACCAAGGTTAGAAGATTTAGGTTTTTCAAGGGTGCAAGTTTCTATAATGAGAAAATATATGGTAAAAAAAAGCACATTGATTTTGATTTGTGGAGCAACTGGGGCAGGAAAAACCACCACGTTGGCAGCATTATTAAATTTGATAAGGGATGAAAATAAAAAAATCATTACGATTGAAGATCCTGTGGAATATTCGTTGCCTGGCATAAA
Source organism: Treponemataceae bacterium (assembly GCA_045631425.1). GTDB lineage: Bacteria > Spirochaetota > Spirochaetia > Treponematales > Treponemataceae > Treponema_I. The sequence continues at coordinate 12,692 of JAZQUR010000018.1, forward strand.
TCAAATTCAAATTTCTAATAAATTAGCACTAGATTATAACTCTATTTTAAGAAGCACTTTTCGCCATGACCCAGATGTTATCATGATTGGGGAAATACGTGATGAAGAAACGGCAAAAATTGCTATACGAGCTGCATTAACTGGGCATTTGGTTTTGGCAACATTACACACTAGCGATTGTGGAAACGTTGTGCCAAGATTGCTGGACTTGGGAGTTAAGCCTTTTTTACTTGCTTCCGTTTTTGGACTTGCTTTGGTACAAAAACTGGTAACTCAAAAAAACGGAAAGCGAAAAGCAGTTGGGGAACTTCTAGAATCATCATCAGATGTAAAAAAACTTATTTGTGAAAATTCTGCTAGTATCCATTTCGACGAATATCTGCATGGTTTAGGTACAAAGCGTATTTGGGAGTTTGATGATGAGTAAAAAGCAGATTTTACTGGATTTTTTTGATGAGTTAGCGAAACTTCTTAAATGCAAATATTCTCTTTTGAAGGCAATTTCTTTGCTAGAAAACTCCACTTCAAGTAAAAGTGGAAAAATCAAATTGGCAAAGGATGTAAAAACAAAATTAGAAGAAGGTTTTGATTTTTATTCTTCTATTTGCCTTGCGGGATATGAGAAAGAAGCGGAAAAATATGGATGTTTTTTGTCATCAGAAAAAAGCGAGTTTCATTTAGAAAAAATTTTGGTTTATATCGTTTCCACAGAAAAAGAAAAGTTGGATTTTCGGAAAAATCTAATTTCACTTTGTGTTTATCCGATTTTTGTGATTTTATCCTCAATGATTTTAACGTTTTATCTTATTAAAAATAAGGAAGAGTTTTTTGCCTTTCAGTTTTTTGAAAATAAAAATGAGGTAAACATTCTTTCAGGGATTTATAAAGCTTTTGGATTTCTATCATTTTATTCGTTAGGCTATTTTGCTGCGGTTTATTATATGTTGCGAGTTAATTTTGGGAAGTGTTTGATTTACAACTTGTATTTTTTAACTCAGCAAAAATATTCTCTGAAAAATGCTTTTCAACTAATGATTTTGTCTGAGAAAAAAACTAGAAATCTGTTTTTGCTACAAAGTATTCAAAATCAACTTGGGGAGGGACGAGATTTTTTTTCCATTGGAATGTCGTTGAAGATTTTTTCAAAAAATCAGAAAGCGTTTATTGAAAAAACTCAATGGATAAAAGATATGTCTCAGGTGTTTGCAGATTATTTTCAAATAGAGAAAAAGGCTGAAAAAGAAAGGATTGGGAAAATTCAAAAATATTCAGAAGGAATTTTCATTTTGGGAGTTGGAATTTATCTTTTAATTTTGATAAAAAACTCAATTTTGACTTTCTTAAATTATTAATCTAAATCGAAGTCGAGTCGAAGGATTTTTTACTTTTGACTTATTTATATCATTAATTTTGGAGGAAATATGAAAAAACAAAAAAAACTTTTGAAAAAGGTAAAAGTACATTCTCAAGATGATGGATTTACTTTTGCAGAAACAGTTGCAGTTTTAGCAATCATGTTGATTCTATCGGCGTCTATTGGCGTTTCGGTTTTTAAGTATGTGGACCATGCAAAAAATCTTACTGCACGAAATCAGATTCTGACTTATAAAATGGCACTAAATTCTTATTATCTTGATTGTGGCGTTTATCCATCTACAGAGCAAGGATTGAATGCACTTTGGGAAAAGCCAACTTTTTATCCAGTTCCAAAAAATTGGGATGGACCTTATATCGATAGCCAAGTAAAGTGTGATCCTTGGGGAAATGAATTTCAATATAAAAACACAGTGAAGGATAAAGCATCTTATCCATTTGAGATAGTAAGTTATGGTGCGGACGGAATTTCTGGAGGCAGTGATGGAGATGATGTCTTGTCTTGGAACTTATAAAAAAGATGATGGCGGGATTTTTCTGGTGACAGTTGTGATTTTGCTTCTAATTTTTGCTGTTTTGGGTGTGATTTTGCAACAAACCTACTTTGAATACGCTTATTTTGAAAAAAAGTATAAGCAGATTAGAGGATATTCAGATGAAATTACTAGAAATTGTACTTCTGTTGCTTGTTTGTTTTCTTATTATTCCTGAGATTTTTTTTCTTACAGATTTAATATTTGAATATAAAGTGAAAACTTTTGAAATAAAAGAGAAAATCATAATATTGCAGGAAGAGAAAATTAAAAGTTTGCAAGAAGAAATCATTTATTAAAATGAAATTTTAGGAGGAAAGTTGAATATTTTGGGTCAAAAGATAATTTTAGATTCTTCTCAATATGATTTTTATCAGTTTGAACTAAATTTCAAAAAAATATACGGGGAAAATCAGAAAATAAAAACTTATTTGATTACAGAACTGGAAAAAATCCATCCAAGATTTTCAGTACAGTGTCGTTGGGAATATTTTTTATCAGTTAAAAATAAAAAGATTTTTGCCAATGTGATAGTTATAGACAAATTCCTTTTATCAAAGTGTATAAGAGAAAATAAAAGACGATTTTTTATTGAAAAACCGCGGCGACGAATCTTTGCATCGAAAAAAAAGTTCGTATTTATTTGCTTTTTAATGATTTTGGGGATTTTTGCCGGAAAATATTTTTTTGTGAAATACTCAAAATCAATGGAAAGTCAAAAATCGATTATGGAAAAATACAGCTTTCAAGTTGAAGAAAACTTTGAAAATCAATTTTTGGAAGAATCTGTAGAAAATTTTGACTTGTTATCACTTTTTACAGATTTTATCGAAACTATAAGGGCTCATGACAAGAATGTTTTTTTTGAATCTCTTTCTATAGAAAAAACTTCGGACTTTGACTGGATAAAGTTTTCAGTGAAAGGAGTTTTTCCAGAAGAAATAGAGAAGTTTTTTTCGCCATATTTTGAGAATGAGGAAATTTATGTGAAATTCGACCATATTTTCTATGAAAACCAGGAACCGAAAATTCAAGGAACAATTTATGGAAAATCTCGAATTGTGGAAAATGAAATTTTCTTAGAAGAAGTCGAGAATCCTCTTGTAGATTATAGAAATTATTTGATGAAAAACAATATTGTTTTGGAAGTTGAAAATCACGACACCATGACTTTAGGATTTTATCTTTCAAAATCAAAATTGAAAAGGATTTTCTCTGATTACGAAAAGTTTGAAATGAAGAATCTAAGACAGATTAATATTAAATCAAATTACGGTGATGAAAATATTTTTATGGAACTCGGATTTTTTACTGAACGTGATTTTGGCATTGGAAGTGGTTTTTCTTTGAAGGATATTTTTACAGATGAAATGCAGGTTTTGTTATCGAAAAAAAAGCCTGAAGTTCAAAGTCGTAAAATCGAAAAAAAACTGGAAAATCAAATGGACGAAAAACAGATTGTTGGAAAGGTAAAATCTGAAAATGGGAAGGTGATTTATCTTGTAAAAGATAAAGACGGAAAAATCATTAAAGAATAATTTGGGCTTTAAGTTGCTTCGACAGGCTTAGCAAACTCTGGTCATTGGGTTTGTCGAAATGACGTTTTTTACACGAAATTTCGGTGAGTTTGCCACCGTTTAACCAACATTATGGAGATATTTTATGAAAAAACTTGTATTAATCAGCAAAAAAGTTAGTTGTGTATTGTGTTTTTTTATCATTTTTGGGATTTTATCCTCTTGTGATGTTGTAACTGAAGATTTCCCATATTTGATAAAAGAACTTTCCTGTAGTTTGGAGTCAAAGCAAGATGTTTTTTCAAATTGTGGAGTGAGTTTTGTTTTTTGTAATGTTTCTGAAAAGGATATATCGGAAGTTCAAGTTGCATTTACAGTTTTCGAAGATAAATCCGGTGGAAATCCTTTTATTTCTTCGAATTTTGTAGAAGCATCTTTTTCTGGCTCAATAAAATCTGGTGAAGAAAAATCTTTTGAGATTTCTCTAGATGAAAAAATGAATTATCAACCCAAATCCCCATTATACGTGGATTACTTTTTTGTGAAATCGATAAAATTTGCAGATGGCACCGAGTGGAAAGATTCTTTTGGATTATTTGCAATTTCTGGAGTAGAGAATGAAAAAAACTTATAAACTTTTTTCACTTTTATTTTTGACTTTTGCTTTTTTATTTCAAAGTTGTGATTTTTTTGAGTCAAAATCCATCTCTCAAGCCGAGATAACAGAAATCATTAAGCCAAAAACTTTGTGGACATTTATTATCTACATGGCAGGAGATAATGAACTTTCTTCAGTTCTCATTGACGATTTAAACGAGTTGGAAGCTGCTAATGCTGTGTCTGATGAACTTCAAATCTACGCTTTGGTGGATTATGCAGGAAATGGTGCTACAAACTATAACTCTGGAACTTTTCTATATAAGATAAGAAATGATAAAGCAGATTCTTCTCAAATTTTGTCAGAGAAAATCCAATGTTCATCTTTGGGGATTTCTTTGGAGGAAAATGCCTCTGAGAAAAACTTGGCTGACAAGAATGTCTTGGAAAATCTAATTGATTTTGTGAAAGCAGAAAGTCCAAGCGATGAATACGGTTTGATAATGTGGGGACATGGAACAGGCTATAGAAATGGAAATATTCAAAATGGGAAAGGGCTTGCTGTTGATGATAATTCTGAGGATTTTATGTCCATTGTTGATTTTGGAGAAGCGGTAAGAAACAAAGGGCTTTCTGTAATTGGATTTGATACCTGTTTTGGAATGTTGTTGGAAACTGTTTATGAAATCAAAGATGTGGGAAAATATTTTATTGGTTCAAGTGGACTAGTTCCTGTAAGTGGTTGGGATTATAAAACTTTATTCAGTGATTTTTCTAAGGAATTGAATTCTTCAAAGGATTTGAGTCTTGAATTTTGCAAAATTGCTAAAAATCAGTTTGATAATCAATATTCAGCAGAGGAAAAAATCGAGATTTCATATCTTGATTTAGCTCGAGTAGATGATATTCACAAAGAATTTGAAAAATTTGCAAAATCATTGTCTGAAAAGATTGTTGATATTGGAAGTCAAACTAAAATCTTTGAAAGGATTTTTTTTGAGGTAAAATCTTATTGTGGTAATACATCCCCAACGGATATGTATTTGGATTTGTATTCTTTTGCAGAAAAAATGTTGGAAGATGGATATGTGGAAGCTGAGAATTTTAGAAATTTATTACTTGAAAATGGGGAGAGACTGAATATTGCGGTTCATTTTATTCCGCTTTTGTACTCAAATGTTACGGCAGAACGACATGGAAGCAGTTACATAAAAAATGAAGAAACCTATAACGAAAAAAAACTGAAATTCGTTGAAGAAAATCAGTTTTGGGTTCCGAGTTTACCGCCTAGTAATTCTGTTCTTGATAAGTTGTTTTACACAAACTTTTGAAAATCTAGTTTACTTGATTTATAGGATTTCCTGCTAAAAATGCGGATAAATTTTCAACAGCAATATTCATCAACCGTTGGCGAGTTTCCAAGCCTGCCCATGCAACGTGAGGAGTGATAATTGTATTTTTGCATCCTAAAAGTGGGCAGTCTTTTGCCATTGGTTCTGAAGAAAGCACGTCAGTTGCAAAAGAAGAAAGTTTACCAGATTTTAGGGCTTTTGCAACAGCATTTTCATCAACTAGAGGTCCTCGGGCTGTGTTTATAAGCATGGCACTTGGTTTTACAAGTTTTAATGATTCCTCATTGATGATATGAGTTGTGTCTGGAGTAAGTGGCGCATGTAAACTGATAAAATCAGAGTTTTGCAAAAGGTATTCTAGAGAAACGCTTTTTGCAGGTTCTGTAATTTTAGATGGAGTTCGTGAATATGATAAAACATTCATTCCAAAAGCGTGGGCAATTTTTGCTACTTGTTTTCCAATACTTCCAAAGCCAACAATTCCTATAGTTTTATCTGTCAACTCTAATAATGGGTGCGTCCAATAGCAAAAATCTTTTGAGTTGCACCAATCACCTTTTTGCACAGAATCATTGTGGGAGTGAACGCCGTTTGTGTATTCTAAAATGTATGCAAAAACTGCTTGGGCAACAGCATTTGTGCTATATGCTGGAATATTTGTAACAACTATAGATTTTTCTGCACAAGCTTTTGTATCAATAATGTTGTAACCTGTTGCTAAAACGCCAATGTACTTTAGATTTGGACATTCATCCAAGATTTCTTTGGTGATAGAAACTTTGTTTGTAATCAAAATTTCAGCATCACCAATTCTTGAAATAATTAAGTCTTTTGGAGTTTTGTCGTATAAAGTTACATCTCCAAGTTTTTCAAAACCATCCCAAGATAAGTCTCCGGGATTTAGAGCATTTCCGTCTAAGATTACTATTTTCATAATTATTGATTTGCTAAAACTATAGAGTTAATTTCTGCTGCCATGTCAGATAGGGCAACTTGTTTTTGAACGCCTCCAAGTTCGTATGCAACTTTTGGCATTCCGTAAACAATAGATGATTCTTTGTCTTGTCCTAAAGTTCTTGAACCTTGTTTTCTAAGTTCGGCAAGTTGTTCAGCACCGTCACGACCCATTCCAGTCATGATGATTCCAAGGGCGTGATTTTGGTAAGATTTTGCAACTGACTCGAATAGCACATCAACAGAAGGACGGTGTCCGTTTCGTGGTTCTGTATCAATAACTCTAACAATAGTTGCAAGAGAACGTTTTTCTACGATGATGTGATGGCTTCCCGGTGCAATTAAAACTCTACCTGGTTTCAAAATGTCGCCGTCTTGAGCTTCTTTTACTTCAAGTGGACAAATTGAATCTAAACTCATAGCAAATTCCTGAGTAAAGCCGGCTGGCATGTGTTGAACAACTAGCATAGGCACTTTAATATCCGGAGATAAATCTGCAAAAACTTCACGTAAAGCGTTTGGCCCACCAGTAGAAATACCAAGAGCTATAAGTTCGATACGACCAGGTTCTCTAATTGGTGTAACGGTTTCTATCTTTTTAGGAGTTTGAACCCATCCTGGAGTTAAGAAACTTTTTGGAATGAGATTCTCCGCATCAATTTTTGATGTTTCAGTGATTTCTCTTTCTGGTTCTACCTTTTTGATTTCGATTTTATGTGAAACTTCATCTAAAGTTAAATATGTGTGTAAAGCCTCTCCTGTGAGACCTCGAGTTTTGCTAGCGTAGTTTCCACCGTAGCTGGTAACTTTTTCTGTTAGTTGAACTGCAACTTTGTTAATATCAAGAGAAATAGAACCTGATGGCTTTTGGATAAAGTCACAAGCTCCCATTTCGATACATTGCATTGTTACTGTAGCGCCTTCTGAGGTAACGCTAGAAAGCATAACAACTGGAATATCAATTTTTCTGTTTTTTCGTTCTTGCAAAAATTGTAAACCGTTCATTACAGGCATTTCTACATCGAGAACGATAATATCAGGATTACATTGTGGGATTTTTTCCAATGCAAATTTTCCGTTCATAGCAGTTGCTACAACAGTTAAATTTGGAGATGCGTTAATTATTTTTGAAACTAAGTTTCGCATTAAAGCAGAGTCATCTACTACTAATACCTTAATTTTATTTTCCATGGGGCTAATACTTCCGGTTAGTGATTTTTGGCTGGGTTATTTTTCAGTTTTTTGATATAGACAAGCCCAGTCAGTTTTTAAGAATTCGAATTTTGTGTTCATTCCAAATAGTGATTCGGAGTGTCCAATAAATAAGTAGGATTGTCGAGCCATTGAATCCCAGAAACGATTTACTGCAACAGTTTGAGCAGCATCATCAAAGTAAATTAGAACGTTTCGGCAGAAAACAATGTCTAGATTTCTTAAACCTGAGTCGTTTTTTAGATTGTGGTAGTCAAAGCGAACTTTGTTTTTTAGTTCGTCTTTTACTTGATATCCGTTGGCTGTTTTTGTAAAACATTTATCCAAATATTTTTGAGGAATTCCACCGATTCTTGATTCTTCGTAGAATCCTTGTTTACCAACCATAAGTGATTTTAGGGAAATATCAGAAGCGATAATTTCAAAATTGTATGATGGAGGTAGAATATCTTGTAAAATCATTGCGATGGTGTATGGTTCTTCACCAGTAGAACATCCAGCAGACCAAACTTTGATTGTGTTATCACCAGATTGCTTTTTGAGTTCTAGTACTTTTGGTACTACGTAGTTTACAAAAGCATCGAAGTGTGGTTGATTTCTAAAGAAACGAGTAAGGTTTGTTGTAACTGAGTCCAACAAAAGTTTCATTTCTTCTTTGTCAGATAAAATCAAGTTATAGTAAACTTTTACATCAGTAAGTTGTTTTTCACGAAGTCTTTCTTTTAATCTACTGTCAAGAATAGAACGGTTTGTGGCGGAAAAAGTAATCCCACTTTCGTCATATATTACTTTTCTAAATAAGTCAAAGTCTGTATCTGTAAGTAAGTCAGCCATATTTTTTCTCGCAAATTTTTTTACTGTTTTATAGAAAAATTGAACAACGTCAACTAATTAATTATATCTTAATATCTGGCATCCCGCAAGGAAATAGAATTTTGCAAAGATAAGTTATCGTAAAACAATGCTAAAATGACTAAATTCTTTATATATAGAAGAAATTTGATAAAAAGTAAAAATTTTTTGAGGAAAAGTTTGTAGTTTTAGTTTGTTTGGCTTAGTTCGATGCCAAGTCCAAAAAGTGCAAAATCTCCTTTTACTGGGTCGCTTGGAAAAACTTGATTTAGGGATTTTGTGATTTCCATGGCTGTTTTTCGTGTGCCTGTGGCGTTCTCTGGAATGAGGCCAAGGTTTTTGCTTTGTTGTAAAACGTGGGTGTCGAGTGGAATAATGAGTTTTTCTTTTGGGTACCAAGTCCAAAAACCTTTGTCTACTGGGGATGAATCTCTTATCATCCAGCGTAGGAACATTTGGATGCGTTTGTTGGCTGAGTTTTTTCCTTTTGCTACGATTTTGGATTTTGGGAATATTTGGGAGATTATTTGGTCGAGAAAAATCTCTGGTTCGGTTTTGATTTTATGTTGATAATGGGATTTTACGCAATTTTCAAAGGTTTCGTATTTTCTGAGGATTTCTGAAAGTTCTTGAAAAAAGGTTAGCATATCTTGGTTTGTGAAAAATCGGTAAAATGTGGAGTCTGGTTTTTCATCATCTGGTAAAAAGTTTTCTTGGAATATTTTGTTTTTTATCCAATTGTATGGTGAGGGTTGGCATTTTTCGGTGATGTAGTTTATTTTTTTGATGAATTGGTCTCGTTTTCCAAAGGAAAGCATGGCTGCGATAAAGGAGATGATTTCTGTGTCTTGTTGATTTTGGAATTTGTATAAAAATTGGCTTGGGTCATTTTCTATGAAGGAGTGGGTTTCGTATTTTTCTGCAAGAGCTTTTAGTTGGTTTATGGTTTTTTCGTTTAAATTTTGCATATTGATTTTTGGGCGTTTATAAGGCTGGGCCTGGATTGTAGGGGCGGCAACTTGTTGCCGTTGCGTAGCAAGGGAGGCGCGGTAGACGCCGTACCCCCGAAAAGCCAGTTGGGAATAAGCTGCCCTCCTATTATTAAAGTTGTGATGCTACATCTAAGGCTACGGTGAACATATTTTCCAAGAGTGGAATGCGGTTTTCGTAGGGAAGATGTTTGTGTCCGTGAACGCAGGAATCTGTGTGGGTTAGGATTGAAAGGGCATTTTTGGAAAGCCAAGCGGCGTTGCTGTAAAGGGCGTAGGTTTCCATGTCTTGGACTAGGCAGCCCATTTTTGCCCAAGGTTTCCAGGCTTCTTCTTGGGTGATTTGGTTTAGGGCGTTGTATTCTGAAAAATAGTCTGATGAAAAAACGGTGCCAACGTGATGGGGAATGTTGTGATTTTTGGCGGAGGCGACGGCTTTTTCTAAGAGGTGGTAGGTGGCGGCTGGTGAGAATGAGCCTTTTAGTGCGTATTGGTTTCCGTAGGCGGAGTCTGTGGAGGCGGCGAGGGCGAAAACTAAGTCCCCAGGTTCTAGATTTGGTTGTAGGCCGCCGGCAGTTCCTATGCGGATGATGTTTTCTACGTTGTAAAAATGGTAGAGCTCGTAGGTGTAAAGTCCTGCGGAGGCTGAGCCCATGCCAGAACCCATGACTGTGAGTGGTTTTCCTTTGTAGGTGCCTGTGTAGGCGAGGACGTTTCTAACATCGCTAACGAGTTCTGGGTTTTTAAAGTATTTTTCTGCAATGTATTTTGCTCGCTGGCTATCTCCTGGGAGAAGCACTGTTTTTGCGATTTGATCGATGTTTGCGGAATTGTGTGGTGTTGCCATGTGTTTAGTATAAGGGGGAAATGGGGGAAGAGCAAGGGGATTTAGAATTAAGAATTAAGAATTAAGAATTAAGAATTAAGAATTAAGAATTGAGAATTGAGAATTGAGAATCGAGAATTTAAAATTTTCCTCTAGACTTAATGGCAAGCATTTATTATCTTTAAACCTATGAATTCTCTTAAAAAACTTTTGGTTGGGCTTGAAAAACGGTTTAAAGTGTCTGCCCTTGTAGCACCAGTTCTTATTATGGGAGAGGTGTTGCTAGAAGTGCTTATTCCTTTGATTATGGCTCGTATTATTGATGTTGGTATAACAAATCATAATGTTGGCTTTGTTGTAAAATATGGGCTTTTGATGATTGGGGCAGCGTTGCTTTCTTTGGGATTTGGGATTCTTGCGGGAAAATATGCTGCTATTGCTTCTGTAGGATTTGCGCGAAATGTGCGCCGAAATCTTTTTAACAAGATTCAAGACTTTTCTTTTGGAAATGTAGACAAGTTTTCTACTTCTTCTTTGGTAACTCGTCTTACAACAGACGTAACAAATACTCAAAACACCTTCCAAATGATTATCAGAATGTGCGTACGTGCGCCTTTTATGTTTGTTTCTGCAATTATTATGAGTTTTTACATCAATTCGAAGATGGCTCTGATTTTTGTTGCCGCGATTCCAATGATTGCTATTCCTGCTGGTATCATTATGAAAAAAGCATTTCCTCGTTTCCAGAAGATGATGAAAAATTATGACTCCCTAAATGGCGCTGTTCAGGAAAATTTGATTGGTATTCGGGCTGTGAAGGCTTTTGTTCGGGAAAAGGATGAAATCAAGAGATTTGAGATTGCTGCAAACGCTGTTCGAACAACTCAAGTAAAAGCTGAAAAGCTTGTTATTTTGAATATGCCAATTATGCAACTTGTAATGTATCTTTCTATAATTGCTATTTTGTGGTTTGGTGGAAATTTTATCATTAGAGGTTCTATGCAAATGGGTGAATTAATCAGTTTTATCACTTATTTGACCCAGATTTTGATGTCTTTAATGATGATTTCTATGATGTTCGTAATGCTTGTAATTTCTCGTGCTTCTATTTCTCGTATTGTGGAAGTTTTGGATGAAGAAGTTGATATTAAATCACCTGTGGACGTGAAAACTGATGCACAAATAGTTAAAGATGGTTCTATCTGTTTTAAGAATGTGTTTTTTAGTTATGATAATCAGGAATCTACTGCGGTTTTGAGAAATATCAATATGGAAATTGACTCTGGTATGACAGTGGGAATTGTTGGTGGAACAGGTTCTTCAAAAACAACTTTGGTGCAATTAATTCCACGTCTTTATGATTCTTTGTCTGGAGATATCGAAGTTGGTGGCGTAAACGTAAAGGATTATAATCTTGATACTTTGCGTAATTCTGTTGCCATGGTTTTGCAAAAAAATGTTTTGTTTTCTGGCACTATCAAGGATAATTTGCGCTGGGGAAATGCAGGGGCAACTGATGAAGAGATTTTTGAGGCTTGTAAAGCGGCTTCTGCTCACGATTTTATCTCTAGTTTTCCAAATGGATATGAAACTGAACTTGGTCAAGGTGGTGTAAATCTTTCTGGTGGACAAAAGCAACGTCTTTGTATTGCTCGGGCTTTGTTAAAGCAGCCAAAAATCCTGATTTTGGACGATAGTACAAGTGCGGTGGATACTGCAACTGATGCTTCGATTAGAAAGAGTCTTTCTAGCACGTTGGAAAATACTACAAAGATTATTATTGCTCAGCGGATTTCTTCGATTCAGGATGCAGATGTGATTTATGTTTTGGATGAAGGTGAAATTGTGGATTTTGGTAACCACGAAAAACTTCTAGACACTTGTGAGATTTATAGAGAAGTTTACGAATCTCAGCTTAAAGGCAATGATTTTGATGAGGAAGTGTAGAAAATGAGTGGACCAGGACCTAGAGGCGGACATGGTGGCAAGGGCGGAATGGGTTTCCCAATGCAAAAGCCACAAAATGTTGGAAAAACTATAAAAAGAATTGTTAAATATTTGTCTGAATATAAAGGGCTTTTGATTGCTGTAATTTTTTGTATTTTGTTTTCTTCTGGAGCAATGATTGTTGGAACTGGACTTTTGCGTCCGATTTTGAATGATTATATCGTGCCATTTATCGGTCAAGAAAACCCAAATCTTACAAAGTTTGTTTCACTTTTATGCGTGATGATTGTAGTTTATGTAATTGGAGCATTCGCATCTTATGTAAACAGTAGAATAATGCTTCATATTTCCACAAGAACTTTGTACAGAATCCGAACAGAGCTTTTTTCTCACTTAGAAAAATTGCCTTTGCGATATTTTGATACACACACTCATGGCGAACTTATGAGTCGTTTTACCAACGATACAGACACTTTGCGAGATATGCTTAGCCAAGCAGTTCCACAACTTTTGTCTTCTGGACTAACTGTAATATCATCTTTTGTAATGATGATTGTTTTAAGCCCAGTTTTAACTTTGGTTGTGATTTTTTGTATCATTTTGTTAGTTGTAATTTCTGGATTTATTGCGGCACATTCTGCTACAGCCTTTAGAAATCAACAAGCTGCAATCGGAAAGGTAAATGGCTATATCGAAGAAATGATTGAAGGCCAAAAAGTTGTAAAAGTATTTTGTCGTGAAGATACTGCAAAAAATGAGTTTGCGGCATTAAATGATGATTTGTGCAAGGCCGCTACGAGAGCAAATACCTTGGCAAACGTGCTTGGGCCGATTTCAAACAATATGGGGCATATCAATTATGCACTAACAGCAATTTGTGGTGTTTTGTTGATAATCGCTGGAAAAATGGATATTGGTTCCATCGCAAGTTTTTTACAATACTCTAAAAACTTTAGTCAACCTATTACACAGATTACCCAGCTTTTCAACGGTATTTTGAATGCATTGGCTGGTGCTGAGCGTATTTTTGCGGTAATTGACCAAGAACCAGAAGTGGACGAAGGTTACGTTACTCTAGTGAATGCAAACATTTTGCCTGATGGAACAATTACAGAAAGCTTTTTGCAAACTGGAACTTGGGCTTGGAAGCATCCTCACAAGGACGGAACATTAACTTACAAAAAACTTGAAGGTGAAGTGCAGTTTGAAAACGTAACTTTTGGATACGTGCCTGAAAAAACTGTTTTGCATAATATTAACTTGGTGGCAAAACCGGGGCAAAAAGTTGCTTTGGTTGGGTCAACTGGTTCTGGAAAAACAACTATCACAAATTTGATAAACAGATTTTATGAATTAGATGATTGTAAAATCAGATTTGACGGCATAAATATCAAAAAGATAAAGAAAGATGATTTGCGTCGTTCCTTGGGAATCGTTTTGCAGGATACTCACTTGTTTACAGGAACTATAGCTCACAATATTCGTTTTGGAAAACCTGAAGCTTCTATGCAAGAAGTTGAACAAGCTGCAAAACTTGCCAATGCAGATTATTTTATTCGGCACTTGCACAATGGCTATGAAACAGAAATCTCTGGGGACGGGGCAAACTTAAGTCAGGGGCAACGCCAACTTTTGGCTATTGCTCGAGCAGCAGTTGCAAATCCTCCTGTTTTGATTTTGGACGAAGCAACAAGTTCTATTGATACACGAACAGAATCACTTATCGAAAAGGGAATGGACTCTTTAATGGAAGGACGAACTGTTTTTGTTATCGCCCATAGACTTTCTACTGTTAGAAATGCTGATTTGATTTTGGTTTTGGAACAAGGTCATATCATCGAAAGTGGAAATCATGATGAATTGATGGCTCAAGAAGGTAAATATTACCAACTTTACAGCCAACTAAAAAAAGCTGACTAATAAGAAATATTGAAAAGCGTTGAGCCAAAAAGGTTCAGCGCTTTTTTTTGTGTTTTTTAGAAGGCGAAACGGAATTGCAATGCGAAAATTGTGTTTTGCAATTTTTCCCCTTCCAAAAAAGATTTAAGAGGCAAATAGTATTTTATTCCAAATCCTGCAGTCATCTTTTCTTTTATCAAAAAATCAAAATCAAGTTCTGCCATAGGATAAAGCCAAGCTAAATCTTTGTAAAATGCTTGGTTTATGTAATCAACTGAGGTTTGTTCATAATCTGAAATCCCAAAAGCCAAAAATCCGTAGCGGAAAAGGGTTCCAGCCCCGATTTTTGCAGAAAGGGAAAAATTCTTTATGGTGAATTTATAGCCAAAAGGAATGTCTAACATTAGTGATGGCGCTAGAGCTGTTCTGTTTTCGATTTCGGCTGAGAGAACTTTGTCATCTTTTTGTAAATAGTAATTGGTAGTGAATGTTAGGTTTGGCGCAAAAATAAAGTTGTGGGGTAGTGGGATTTCAAAGCCGATTCCAACTCCAGTTTTGATTGGGGATGGTGCTCCTTCTTTATCTTTGTTGATAGTGATTTGTGGCGAAACAGAAAAAACAGTTTTTACGTTTCCAGAAAAAACTGGAAGTGAGAAAAAAATTATCAAAAGTAATGAAAAAGCAATTTTTGCATAAAAGTTTTTTTTCATAGTTTCTATCAATTCTCCAAAGATTATTTGTAAATTGTTTCCTCTAAATCAACTTCTAAAAATCCTGTGATTCCTGTTTTGTAAAAATTGTATTCTTCAAATCCGCAGTAAAGTTTTGTTCCAGCAATTCCAAAAGCTGTGTACTTAAATCCCTTTGGAAGTTTTGGAAGTCGCATACAAATTGGGTTGCCATTTTGGAGGATGTATTTTCCTTCGATTGCTCCAGCGAAATAAAATGTTCCGTCTGGGAAAAGGGCCGCTGTATAGGTGTCGCTTAAAAAAGCGTAGGCGTCTAGGGGTGTGGAATCTTGATTTTCTTGATTGAGATATTCGGTTACAGAGCCGTCAAGATTTTGCAAGTGAAGCATAAAAGAAAAATCTTTTGGAATAACTTTTAGCAAAGATTTTAGGCGGTCCGGGGCATAAGAAAATGCTAGAGGTTTGATTGAGTGTCTAAAATCTGTGGCAGAAAATTCTGTAGCAAAAAAATCACTGCTGGAAAGGTTTAAATATCCTTCTTCTTCTAAAGGCAAACTGTAATATTTAAACTCAGAAGAAGTGATGCTAGAATTTTTTGTAGAAAAAACGAATGAGTCCTGGGTAAATGAAGCGGAAACAACTTCCTCGTTTGGTTCTAGAGATAAATCCTTTTTTTGCAACAAAGGATAAAAAAGCCCTGTTCCAGGATTATATTGAATTAAAACGCTATTGTTTTGAGTTTTTGAGTTGTTAAACAAAGAGTTTTTGTAAACGTGAAAAATTGGTAATTCGTTGTAAATCAAAAAAGTACCAATTGTATTGTCTGTAAACAAGTTGTCGTCTGGTTTTAGGGTGATATTATCATTTTCGCAGATTAAAAGTCCTTTTCGATTTACTGCAAAATATACAGAGTCGTTGTAGGTTAACGCTTTTGAAATGCGAACTGTTTCTGTCCAAGGTTTTTCTAAAACCCGAGGAATTGCTTTTATGTTTTCAACTGCAGAAAATCCGTTGTTGGTAAAATAGTACCATTTGTGAGTTTTTACAGATTCCACAACTGGAATATCAGGGATTTGTATTTCGACCTTTTGTTTTTTACATCCGGAAAACAAAATTAGAATAAGTAGCAAAATTATGGAAAAATATTTAGTTTTCATCTTAAATATTTTACATCGTGATTATTCATATTTCAAGACTTGAATGTCTTTTGCAGAGAATGTTTTATCGGATAATTTTTGTAATATCAAATCTTGGTTTAAAATCCATGGATTTTCGTATGTAGCGATTTTTTCAGAAAATTTTGCCCAGTTAAATCGGGAAATGTAATCTTTTAGTAGTTTTGGATTTGTAGATTTTGTTTCGTTTAAAAATCGGAAAAGTATCTTGGCAGAAAATCCCTCTGTTTTTGAAATCTTTTTTGAGTAAGGATAAATAGTGCCGACTGGATAAATTTCATTTTCAAAAAAAACTAGAATTGGCGTAATATCATTTTGTTTTAGGGTGATGGAAAAATCTTTTTGGGCTAGAGCAATTTCTGAAAACTGATTTTTGGTGATTTCATGGATTTGGTTTTTTTCGTCGATATAGAGAATTTTCTCCAAAATTTCATACATACTTTTATCAGTTTGGAGGCTTTCATCAAAATGGAAAACTTCTTTGCTATGTGAAAAATAGTTTTCAAACTGGCAAGAAGCAAAAAAGTTTGATATTACCAAAAAAACAAGAAGATAAAAGCTGATTCTGAGAATTTTTAGATTGTATTTTGCTGTCATACTAAATTATATGCAACAAATATGATAAATTTAAAAAAAAATCTGGGAAAATTTTTGAAAAAAAATGAGAAATGTTGAAAAATTTGAAGAGGGATTTTATCAAACTAGCGAGCTTTTCGTTTGTGGCACTCGGTACAGCCGGTAATGTGAATGTGTCTTTTTCCTGTATCCCGAATAAAAAGAAATGCGTCTAAGTGACCGTTTGGCGGAACTGTTTGGTGGCAAACTGGACAAGTTCGTTTTACTGCAAGAGTTGGAACTGGAAAGCAGTATGGGCAGCCGTGAATTGTGGCACGTTGCTCTTTTGCATCCATTCCTTCGTAAATTCTTGTGGTTAGATTTTCGCCAGCGTAAAGTATACTGTTGCAAAGTGGACATGGAGAGTTTTTTTGCCCAGTAGGATTTTTCTTTTTAGGTTTTTGTGTATTTGAAATTGCGTATTTGCTTTTTAATGCCCATAAAATCAAAAGTAAACCAGTGGCAGCAAATATCAAAAAAAAATAAATGGCAGCATTCATAGACTGATTATCGGATTTTTCACAACCTCAATAGATACAAAAAAATAGAATTTTGTCAAAAAAAATACTGAAAAACTGACATTTATAGTTTTATTTGCTAATATTATTAATATGAAAAGATTTATTTCAAAATTTATTTATCTTCTGCTCATTTTTTCATTGTGGGCTGGAGAAGATTATGCTGTGAAAAACTTGGAAGAAGAAAAATCTTTTAATCGGCCTAAAGTTGGACTAATTTTGGCAGGTGGTGGTGCGAAAGGCTTTGCTCATTTACCTGTTATAAAGGCAATCGAAGAATTGGGAATTCCTATTGATTTCGTTGCAGGAACAAGTATTGGCGCCATTGTTGGTGGATTATATGCCTGTGGTTACAGTCCTGATGAAATCTATGATTTAGTAAATTCTGTTGATTGGACGAACTTTTTTGTAGATAAACCTCGAACTCCTGTAGAATCAATTTTGAGTGAGCACTCTGTTGATTCGAATTTGGTGAAAATCGGATTTGATAAAAGTTTTTCACTTTCCATGGATAGTGGCTTTGCTAGTGGCGAAAGAATTTATCAGTTTTTCAAAGAAAAAACATTAAAATACCCTTCAAACATTCATTTTGATGACTTAGAAATTCCATTTAGAGCGGTTGCAACAAATTTGCTTACTGGAGAAAGGGAACTTATTGATTCTGGGGATATTGCAGAAGTGATTCGTGCCAGCATGAGTATTCCAGGGGTTTTTACACCTGCAAAGATTGGGGAAAATTTTTATATTGATGGGGGAGTTACAGACAACTTTCCTGTTGAAGCGGCTGTTGATTTTGGCTGTGATATTATCATAGCTGTAGAAATATCTGACGATTTAGTAACTGAGATTTCGGCTTTTGATTCGAACTATTTGGTTTCAGTTGCTCAAATGTTTTTTATGACTCAAGCTCCACGAAATCGTCCAAAATATTCTTTGGCTGATTTTGTTTTTATCCCTGATTTAGGCGACAATAATATTTTTAGTTTCAAAAATGCTCAAGAAATCTATGATTTATCTGTGAAATCTCTAGAACCATATATGTCTGAGTTGGAAAAAATCCGAGATAGAGTTTATGCGTCTGGATATGAAAAAAAATCTGAAATCACAAAATATGATGATAAAAATTGGATTACAGTTTCTGACTTTGTTTTGGAAAACGGAAGCGAAAAAGATTATAAGTTTATAAACGGACTTTTTCAGAAAATCAAAGGAAAACCTCTTACAGATGAAGTTTACAAAGCATTTATCAGTGAAATCTATGAAACTGGAAATTATGAATCGGTGAATACTCGCTTAGAATCTTTTGATGCGTCAAAGGTTTTGACAATTTCTTTAACTCATGTTCCAACTTCTTTTGCTGATGTTTTGCTTTCTGGAAGTTACACTGGAGTTTTATCTGCAAAGGAAACCACAAAACTTTTATTATCAACAGATTTTCAGTATCGCGGTTTAACTGGGATAAATTCTGTGTTCTCTTTGAAAGTAAGTTTTGTAAACGGATTTTCTGCAAATGGCTTGTATATTCAGCCTATAAATCAAAAATCTTTTGCAAAGTTGAATGTAAATTATCTTTCTGACCGTGATTTTGTTACATCAAATATTCAAGACCTTACTCCAGAAGGAACTTCTTTAGAGAGATTTGCTTCATCTATCGGATTTGGATATCGCGGAAACTTAAATAGGTTGTTATATTTGGATTTAGGATATTCGTATTATAAGCCAGCGGGGTTTGATACAGAAAATATTTTGGCATCCCAAGAAAAGTATCCTGACTCAGATGAAAATAGCGGAATCAGTTTTACTGTAAAATATTCGATAAATACTCTTGAATTGCCAGATTTTCCGAAAGAAGGATTTTTGCTGACTTTGAAAAATCACTTTTTGGTGCCTTTTGGTTCTACATCAGTTTCAAAATTCTGTGATTTTATCGAAGCAAGTTTTACTACTGCAGTTCCTTTATCAAAGAAATTTAGTTTGATAACTGATATTTCAGCAGGTACTGAATATTTCCAGCAAATTCAAACTATGCCAAAATTGTATCCTTGCTATGGATTTAATCTTGGTTCAAGATTGTTTTCTCCACAATTTGCTGATGATTACGAGTTTGCACCTCATAAATTGCAAACAATGGTTTCTCTTCAGTTTGACCCATGGGATGATATTACCATTGTTGGGGGAAAAATCTTTTTCTCATATTTTGTAGGCGCTGAAAATCTTTGGGAATCTTACGATGATGTTTTTGCCAACTTTTTTGGCGGCATTCAGTGGAATACTGGGTTGCAAATTGGTGTGAACATTAAAAAAGCATTTAACTTTTTTGTGCGGGGCGGCGTAAGTTCCTACGGAGAAAGTGTGGTGCCATTTCTTTCATTTGATATAGGCACTTTGCGGTTGTAAAAGATTCATTTTTCAAAATGAATCAAAATTGTTAATAAATTTATTTTAATAATACATGGGTTTATTCCCAATAATTTGGGTGGAATCAGCTTTGAAAAGCTGGTAAACTTATAGGGGGAAGGGCAACTCCTTTTTTCGAGTCATTAGTTTCCCTTCCCCCAAACCCCCAACCCTTCCTCGAAAACGACCAAAGGGAGAACCCTTTGGAAACCCCATATAAAAATTTTAAGATTTATTATTTCATTACTTTAAATTATGTAAAAAAAGTAGTTATATTTTAAGTATTTGTTTATTATATTTACAGTTATTCTTTGACAGAAAATCTCCAAACTGTTGTATATACTTCTGAAAAAATATAAAATGATTATTATTCTATAAAATTTGAAAATTCATTAGTTGAGTAAAAAAATGAACTACAAATCTACAAAACAAAATATCAGTGGGACAATTATTGTTCCGGGCTCAAAAAGTCACACAATTCGAGCATTACTTCTTGCGGCTCTTGCAGAAGGCGTTTCTCATATCAAAAATCCACTTCCAAGTGCAGACTGTTTAAGTGCGGCGCAGGCTATCAAAGCTTTTGGTGCACAGGTTGATATTGGCTGTCCTGTGGATGAAAAGGGCTTACCTTGCGGAACTCCTGCCGATACTTGGATTGTAACTGGTGCTGGGAAAAATGCTCATCTGCCAAACTGTCAAATTGATGTTGGAAATTCTGGTTCAACTTTATACTTTTTTACTCCGGTGGCAGCGACTTTTTCAGGAAAATCTTCTTTCACAGGGGACGAGTCCATCTGTAAACGCCCTGTAAATCATCTTTTGGACGCGCTTCGCCAACTTGGTGCTGAGGCAAAAACTGACAGAGATGGTGTTGACGCGCCACCTTTTACTGTAACAGGTCCAATCAAAGCGGGAAAAGTTGTTACAGACGGTCGCCTTTCTCAGTACATTTCTGGTTTAATGATGGCTTCTCTTTTAATTGATGGGGAACTTGATATGGAGCTTACTGACCCAAAAGAAGTGCCTTATCTTACAATGACTCAACTTTGGCTAAAAAATGTTGGCGTAAATGTTGATATTTCCCCTGATTATAAAAAAATAAAAACCTACGGAAAAAAAGACATAAAAGCTTTCGATACAATTATTCCATCAGATTGGGAAGGTGTGGCTTTCCCTTTGATGGCAGCTATTTTATCGGGAAGTGATATTGTTATCGATGGAATTGATACAACTGGCAGCCAAGGAGATGACGCCATCGTTCCAATCTTGCAGTCTTTAGGCGCTGATTTATCAATAGAAAAAACATCTGAAACAAGCGGAAAACTTTTTGTGAAGGGAAGTAATTCTCAAAATCTCACAACAAAAAATGAAAACTTTAAAGACGATATTTTGCGTATCAATATTGCAGGATTTCCAGATGCAATTTGTGCTTTGTCTGCCTTGGCTTGTTTTGTGGATGGGACTGTTATTCTTGAAGATACAGAAGTTTGTCGCAAAAAAGAAACTGATAGAATCAAGGTTATGTGTTCTGAACTTTCAAAACTGGGCGCCAATGTGGTTGACGGCTTAACTTTGCCAAAAGATGATTCTTTCTACGGCGACCAAATCATCATCTACGGAAATAAAAACGCTTTACACGGCGGTACTGTAGAAAGTTATGATGATCACAGAGTTGCTATGAGTTTAGCTTGTTTTGGGCTCGGTTTAGAAAATCACGAAGTTGTGGTAAAAGACGGCCAATGTTGCTCCGTTTCTTTCCCAGGCTTTTTCGAAAAAATGAACAAACTCGGCGCAAACTTCCAAGAAGCATAAATCCAAAAATTATTTGCTTTTTTTGTAAGAAATTTCTTTAAATGAATTCTAAAATAGGATAGACATAAATTATGAAAGAAAACATGACAATATCAATTCTTGAAAAAACAAATGCTTGTTTTGCCTACACAGATCGTAATCATTCTTATTTGCAAGTTCATTGTAAAGATAACAAGTTGACAGATGGATTGTGGACAAAAAATCTACAATTAATGAAAAACTTTTTTATCTATGACACTCAGAAAAAAAAGAAAATCTTTCCATCTGATTTTGAGAAAATCAACTACAAACCGCATGAAGTTGAACTTTGCTATAAATCAGCAGTTTTGAAAATTTCCTTGCTTTATAGCGATAAAAATATTCAAAAGCTTTCTGATTATCCGATTTTGCGTTTTAATTTTTCAGACAAGGATAATCGTTTTTCTTTCGGTGGGATTTTTTCATCAACTGTAAATCCTGTTTTTTATGATGAATCTGGAAAGCAAATATCATCAGATGTTTTTGATGTAAAAACTAAAAAGGCTGAAAAAATACTAATTCTAAAAAATCAAAGTGAAAAATCTTATGAGGATAAAGATATCTTCTGTTGTTTTGGCGAAATCGCAGCGGAAACAAAATTTTCA
Source organism: Treponemataceae bacterium (assembly GCA_045631425.1). Lineage (GTDB taxonomy): Bacteria > Spirochaetota > Spirochaetia > Treponematales > Treponemataceae > Treponema_I. Next base: position 34,573 of record JAZQUR010000018.1, read on the forward strand.
GAACTTTTCAAAAATTACTTAAATCAGTTAGATGATTTTTTCGCCAGATTTTCTTTCGATTGTTCTACAGATTTTGGAAAATCACTTTACTGGGCGATTTTTTCAGGTTGGCTTTTAGTAACTGGCAACACACACCGAGGAATTTGGGCTGGTTTACCTTGGTTTAGAGATAACTGGGGGCGCGATACTTTTATCGCTTTGCCGGGAATTCTTTTGGTTTCAGGGCAGTTTGAAGAAGCAAAATCTGTAATATCATCATTTGCACAGTTTCAGGACAAAAATCCAGAAAGCAAAACATACGGGCGCATTCCAAATCGCTACATTGATGAAGATAACGTGATTTACAACACAGCAGACGGAACTTTGTGGTTTGTTCGTGAAGTTTGGGAATATTTGCAATACACAAAGGATATAGACTTCCTAAACTCAATGTGGGAAGTTATCAAATTTGCTTTGGAAATTGATATTAAAACTCGTACCGACCAATACGGATTTTTGCTTCACGGCGACGCTGATACATGGATGGATGCTCGTATTCGGGGACAAAATCCTTTATCCCCACGTGGTTCTCGTGCCAACGATATTCAGATTTTGTGGTATACAGGTTTGAAAATCGCTGAAAAAATGGCAAAAATGCAAAATGATGTTGAAGCAGAAAAACTTTTTGGGGAAAAATCTGAAATCGTAAAAAATAATTTTATCAAATTTTTCTATGATGAAAAAAATGCTTTGATTGGCGATAGACTTGGGGATAAGGATATTTTGGACTTATCTGTTCGTCCAAACTTGTTCTTCTGTTTTTCAGTTTGTCAGCGGCTTGGCTTTCCTGCAGATATTTTTACTGAAACACAAAAATATCCTGTGGCAAAAAATGCTTTTGGAAAACTTGCTTTTGATTATGGAATTATGTCTTTATCTCAGGACCACGAGGAATATCATCCTTTCCACGATAAATGCAAAAAACACCACAAAGATGCCGCTTATCACAATGGAACAATTTGGGTTTGGAACTCTGGACCAGTTATTGATTCTTTGTGCGACTTGCATCAGCAAAACGCGGCTTATAAATTATCAAGCTTTCACGCAAAGCAAATGCTAGATTTTGAAGATGATAAAACTTTTGGTTCTCGCTGTTTGGGTTCTTTAAGTGAAAATATTAATGCTCACAAAGTGAAAAATCGGATTTATCCATCTGGAACTTGGTCTCAAGCTTGGAGTGTTTCTGAGTTTGCTCGAAATGTTTATCAGTCCTATCTTGGAATTGTGCCAAGTCTTTTGGAAAACAAAATTGATTTTTATCCAAATTTTCCAGTTCAGTGGAAAGAGGGTAGTGTAAAATTCGCTTTTGGAAACAATTTTGGAACTTTGAAATGGAAGAAAAATTCTTCTCTTGTTGAAAAAAAGATAGGAAAATGCAAGGTTAATTTTTATGATTTTGAGTTAAGTCTTGAAAATCCAGAAAAAATTGATTTTAGCGTAAAAGCGGTTTTTGATGATGCTTTGGAAACAAAGATTTTCACATTTGATGAAAGCAATAAAATCACTTTTACTTGTGGGATTCTTTTTGATTCTGAAGATTTTGATTTTGCAAAACCTATTGATATTTCAAAGAATAAGCCAAAATCAATTAAAAAGCGAAATTATCTTTTTAACAAGATTTTATCTAATGAAAATGAGGGATTTTATACTCCGGTAAAATAATTTTTTTTAATTATCATTAGGATTGTTTTTTGATTTTTCCCAAATCTTTGGGAGAAGACAGCTTTGAAAAGCTGGTAAACTATTTAGGGGTAGGAAAACCACTCAGAGTCCGAAGGCCGTTGTTTTCCTACCCCTAAAACCCCGACCTTTCTCGGCCACGGCTTAGGGTTTCACCCTAAGAACCCA
>JAZQUR010000019.1:0-10285 GCA_045631425.1 Treponemataceae bacterium
GGGGAGAAAACCCTTTTCATCGAAAAAAAGGGTTTTCTTCCCTCGTAAAGTTTTACAGCTTTTCAAAGCTGACTCCTTCCAAAGTCTTGGGAAATATTAATGAAATTAATAATAACAAATAAAAAATCGTGAAATAGGCACAAATCCTGCTTTTAAATAGGCTTTTTGCGCTGGAATATTCTTTTCTTTTACGAAAAGAGCCACGTTCTTGCGTTTTTTTAGCATAATTTTTGCTAAGTTTTGAGTCATATATGTGGCAAAACCTTTTCCACGATATTCTTCTTTTGTGAAAACTCCCCCAAGTTGAACCCAGTTTAAACCAATGGCATTTGTTCCAGCTTTTGCCACAAAGCGTTTATTTGCTTCATTTACGATACCAATAATATACTGAGTTCCAAGATTATGACGTAAATTTAAGCGACAACTGTCAGCATCAAAATCTTCTCCTGGTGGAATAACTTCCACAATATCGTAAGCAGCTTGAAGGCTGTATAAGAAATTCGTATCATCAATAGTGCATTTTTTTAGGGAAAAACCTGATGGAAGTTCTTGATTTTTTATTTTTCCAGAATTTTCATATTTCATTAAAATGTATGGAATCTGGATTTTTGTTTTTTTTACATCCTGGATAATTTCTCGCAAAAAATCCGTGCCTTGAAAATCTCCAACAATCGAATAAATTGTATGACAATCTAAAATCGGAAAAATCAATTTTTTTAGTTTATCTAGACTTGGATTTTGGAAAATCTTTTTATCAAAATGATGTAAAATAATGCCACTATCAGAAATTGCTATAAATCCCACCAATTCTTCTCCAAAAAAGATAGAATATCCTTTTATGTGTTTTGGCAAGAAAGTGATTTTTCCCTCTCGAATAAATCTACTCATCAATGTAATGCAAGATTTTTCTTCTTGGGATAAGAAATCCACAATTTGAGTTAAATTTGATTCTGAAGCAAGTTCTATACGAAATTTCATGGAAAACTCCAATAATTGGCGTTTTTAGTTCTCGTTGTTGATTGTTAAAGGTAAAACGCCTTCGATTTGGATTTCACCAGCCAGAGCCGCTGCCACTGCTTGAAATGAGAAATCTGAGTAACTGTATGCAAACAAAATTGTGTCGGCGAAGTCTAAATCAACTGCATAATTTGGCGACAAAATTGAAATGATGATAACTCTGCATCCTGAATCTTTTAGAGATTTTGCAAGTCGGGCGCTTCCTGTGTCTGAAACACAAAAAATCACGGTATCAAATTTTCTAGCGTAGTATGGAAGCTCTGAAAGATATTTTGAGAGATTTTCATTTGTCATGTTGTATTTGTATGAATAAATTTCTGCATCAGGATAGCGTTTTATCAATTCGTCACCGTAAGCGAAAAATTGTCCACAAATCAAAACTTTTTCGGTGGAAGCCATTTCGCTAGTGTATGGGAAAGTTCCAGTTTTTAAGGCACTAATTGAGCGACAAGCTTGGCTAAAGAAAAAGTCTTCTGAACCTGGAGCTGGAATACTTGCATCAACTTTTGTAACGTCTGGATATAGTGGAACTGGATTTTCCCCTTTGAAGTAATCTAATTTTGATTTGACTACGCGATAAGCTGCTTTTTTTACTTGTGCGAGGAAGTTTTCATCGGTAGACATTAGTTGGATATTGTTACGCCATAAAGCATCGTTTAATCCAGCTGTGGAAGATGAAATCACGATATCATTTCCAGCTTCAATAGCAAGTTTTACTACATTTGAAACAACACCTGCAAACTGCCAAGCCCCTTGCATCATAATATCATCGGTGATAACTAAGCCTTCGTATCCAAGTTTTTCTCGTAAAATGCCTGTAACAAAACTTTTTGAAAGAGATGCAGGTTCTCCGTTTGGAACGATTTTTGGAAAACTGATGTGCCCTGTCATAATTGCAGGAACACCAGATTCTATCAAAGACATAAAGGGAATCAGTTCTCGGGAGAAAAGCGTATCTAAATCAATGTTGATAATTGGTAAGGCACCGTGAGAGTCTACGTCTGTGTCTCCGTGGCCTGGAAAATGCTTTGCTGTTGCGATTATTCCAGCATCAGTGTGACCTTTTGCCCAAGCTGCCCCTAAAATCCCAGTGTATTCAGGATTTTCACCAAAGGAGCGAGGCCCGATAACAGTTGACTCTAGCGTACTGTAAATGTCGATTGTAGGGGCAAAGTTCATATTTATGCCAAGAGCTCGTAACTCAAGCCCGATATAATATCCTGTGTAGTAAGCGTCTTGAGGATAGCCACTTGCACCGATTGCAAGATTTCCAGGAGTATCACTTGTATCGCCTTTTACGTGACGAACAGAGCCTCCTTCTTGGTCTGTGGCAACGTAAAGGGGAATTTTGAAACGACAAGTTTGAGATTTTTTTTGTAATTCTGTAATAGATTTTGCCACAAGATAAATATCATCTGTGTTCCAACCAAAAACTTTTACACTTCCTAAGGCTCTGTCTTTTACCCAAGCATTTAGCAAAGATGTTGGCTCAGCCCCTGACCAGCCAAACATCAAAATTTGAGAGAGAAGTTCTTCATTGGTCATTCTTTGAGTAATAATTTCTGCTAAAACATCGCTTGGATAGTCAGTCCAAAAGTCAATGTTTTCTGGATAATCGGCTTCGTTTATTGATGTTTGGGCTGATAAAGAAGAAAATCCCAACATCAACATAAAAAAGCAAATAGAGAAGCGTAAAATGTTTTTGCGTTTCATTTTTATTTGTAAACCTCGTTTTTTAACTCGCGGATATAAAGTCCTGCTGAAAATGCTGCTGTAGCGCCGTCAGAAGTTGCTGTAACAACTTGTCTGAAAAGTTTTGAGCGAATATCACCTACGCAGTACATTCCTTTGATAGCAGTTTCCATATTTTCGTTAGTTTTGATATATCCACCTTCGTCTTTAGGAAGCATTTCTACTAAATCAGTTTGAGGAATCATTCCGATGAAGATAAAAACTCCATCAGCTTTTAATGTGGATTCTTCTTTTGTTTCTGTGTTTTCAAGAACCAATTCATCCACTTTATATTTTCCCTTGATTTCTTTTACAACTGTGTTGAAAATCACTTTTATTTTAGGATTGTTTAGAACTTTGTCTGCAACAGCTTTTTGAGCTCTAAGACTAGATTTTCTGTGGATAATAGTTACTTCACTAGCAAGGGTTGCAAGATATGTTGCTTCGTCACAAGCAGAATCTCCGCCGCCGATAACTACAACTTTACGATTTTTGAAAAAAGGTCCGTCACATGTGGCACAATAAGAAACGCCCATTCCAGTAAGTTCTTTTTCTCCAGGAATGCCAAGTTTTCTGTGAGCCGCACCTGTTGCGATAACAAGAGTATAACTTTTGAACTCCCCTTTATCTGTTTTTAGAACAAAAAGATTTTTAACTTTGTCGATGGAAGACACATTTGCAGTTAAAATTTCTGCACCAAATGATTTTGCTTGTTCAACCATTGTGTTGATAAAATCTACTCCAGAAACTGCTGGAAAAACACCAGGATAATTTACAAATTCATTGATGTTTAGAACTTGTCCACCAGTTGAACTGTTTTCGATAACTAAAGTTTTTAAGTTTGCTCTTGCACCATATTGTGCAGCAGAAAGACCTGCAGGTCCAGAACCAATAATAATTAAATCGTATTCCATAAGGAAAATATACAATAATTCAAGTTTTAAGAATAGATATATTTAGGGGATTTTCAAAAAAATATCTGTTATGTACTAGACAAAAAAATAAAAAGTTGGTATATTAGTGAAACTTAAGTTAAATAACTTTGGAGCCATACCCAAGCGGTAAGGGAGCGGTCTGCAAAACCGTTATGCATCAGTTCGATTCTGATTGGCTCCTTCTAAGATCCTAGCAGTTTTGCTAGGATTTTTTTTGCAGCCTGTATGCAAAGCAGCAGGTTGATTACATATAGGCGGCCAAATCGGTCGCCATTTTTTTTTACAAAAATTCTTAAGCATTTTTATTAATAATTCTTGGATTTATACCCAATAGTTTGGGCGGAATCAGCTTTGAAAAGCTGGTAAACTTTAAGGGGAAGGGGACCTCCTTTTTTTCGAGTCATTAGTTCCCCTTCCCCTTTAACCCCAACCCCTCCTCGAAATCGACCAAAGGGAGAACCCTTTGGAATTCCCGTATTTATTTAGTGCTTAAGAAATTTTTTCCAAATTCTATGCAAATCATCAAGATATACACTTATATAACTGAAATGTTTAGTACTTAACTATTTATAGAGATTACAGAAAAGAAATAACTCAAAAATCGAAACATGTTGCTAAAATCTGCTGAAAATTGTATATTTTAATTGATATATGGACGGAAAAATCGAAAATCAAGATATGACATATTCAGATTTACCAATGCCAGAAAAAGGCTCTACTGTTGTTGTTGGCTTGTCTGGTGGCGTTGACTCAACTTTGGCTTGTATGCTTTTGCAAGAAGCTGGTTGTAAAGTTATCGCTGTTACTATGTCTTTGTGGAACAATGATTTAGATTTGCCACAAAATTCTGATGGTTTACGAAATTCTTGCTACGGTCCAGATGAGCAAATTGATATTGATGCTTGTAAAAAGTTCTGTGCCGAAAAACAAATCGAATATCACGTAATTCCAGTAAAAGAAGCTTACAAAAAGTTTGTTATGGATTATTTCAAATCAGAATATCGTCGGGGAAGAACTCCAAATCCCTGTATCATGTGTAATCCAAAGGTGAAATTTGGGGCTTTGCTTGATGGTGTAGACAAACTTGGCATCAAATATGACTATTTTTGTACTGGTCACTATGCACGTCTTGTTCGCACAGATTTTGATGTAGCAAAGTTTTACAACGAAACAGAAGATAAAAATCAAGAATATACAAAAAATCCTGTGGTTATCGGGAAGGCTTTTGATGTTGTAAAAGATCAAGGCTACTTTTTGTACAGAATTCCTTCAAAGGTTTTGGAAAAAGTGCGATTTCCTCTTGGAAACTTTACAAAGCAGCAGGTTTTTGAAATGGCTCGGGAACGAGGATTGAAAGCTGCAGAAAAAGCTGAAAGCCAAGACTTCGTTCCACCAGAATTTTTTGACGTGATTTTTTCTGATGTTCCACCAGTTCCAGGTGATATTGTGGATTTGTCTGGAAAAGTTTTGGGAAAACACAAAGGAATCGAATATTACACAATCGGGCAGCGTCGTGGACTTGGCGTTAGTGCAAACAAGCCTTTGTATGTTCACAGTATTGATGCGGAAAAAAACTGCGTTGTGCTTTGTGAAAACGAAGATTTGCTAAAAACTGGCTTAATTGCTGATAATTGGGTTTGGGCTGGAAATTTTGCGCCAACAAAAGAATTTCGGGCAGAGGCAAAAATCCGCCTAGCATCAAAACCGGTAATGTCAACAATTATCCCGCTTTATGATGAAATGGAAACAGAAAATAAGGCAGAAAATCAATCTTTGCCTTCAAAATATAAAATAATTTTTGATATTCCGCAAAGAGCTGTTGCCCCTGGGCAATCTGCAGTATTATATTTAAACGGAACAATTTTAGGAGGGGGATTAATTTCCCAAGGAATAAATGAGTAATCGTATTTATTTAGATTATAATGCAACAACTCCAATGTCTAAAGAAGTATTGGATTTTTATAAAGAGCAACTTGAATTGTATGCAAATGCTTCAAGCTTACACGAAGATGGTCGCCGTGCAAAAAGAGAAATCGAAATTGCCCGAAAAAATGTGGCTGATTTGGTGAATGTTAAACCTGAAGAAATCATTTTTACATCTGGTGGCTCAGAATCAAATAACACTGTTTTTAACACAATGATAAATCTTGGTAAAAAATTGGGAAGAAACCTAATTGTTACCACAAAAATTGAACATCCTTGTGTTTTAGAAGCTTCAAAACGTCTTGAAGATTTTGGTATGGAAGTTGTGTATCTTTCAGTTGACGAATTTGGGCTTATAAACGAAGAAGAATATAAAGCAGTTCTAGAAAGAAATCCTTTGTTAGTTTCTGTGATGACAGCAAATAACGAAATCGGAACTGTACAAGATATAAAAAAGCTTGCTGCTTTAGCTCACGACAAGGGAAGTCTCTTCCACACAGACGCTGTTCAAGCTGCAGGAAAAATCTCACTAGATTTAGCTGATTGGGATGTGGATTATGCAACTTTCTCAGGTCACAAAATCTACGGACCAAAAGGTGTTGGCGCTTTGTTTGTGAAAACTGGTTGCAAAATCGAGCCTCTAATTCGCGGTGGACACCAAGAAAACGGATTTAGAGCTGGAACTTACAACGCTCCATCTATTGCGGCTTATGGAAAAGCTGCGGAACTTGCCAAGGCTGATATTGAGCATTACACAACTCACACAAAGGCTTTGCGAGAAAAACTTAAAAACGGATTGTTGGAAAAAATCCCTAATATCAAGATAAACGGGCATCCTGAAAAAGTACTACCAAACACTTTGGACATTTCCTTTCCGGGGGCAGAAGGGGAGGCTATCTTGCTTCACTTGGACTTGCTTGGAGTTGATGTTTCTACAGGTTCTGCTTGTGCGTCTGGTAGTCTTGAACCAAGTCACGTTTTGATGGCAACAGGTCTTGGGCCAGAATTAGCCCACGGGTCTATTCGCTTTAGTTTTGGAAAATACAATACAGAATCAGATGTTGATTTTATTATTGAGAAATTTCCACCAGTAATCGACAGACTTAGAAAAATGTCTACACTTTCCATGTAGTCTAAATATCAGTTTGATAAATTGATGTAAAAGATATTTGTAAAAATACCAAAATAGGAAGGAATATATATGAATCCAATGGAAGAATGGTTATACAGCGATGTGGTAAAAGACCACTTTATGAATCCAAAAAACGTTTTGATGGAAGATGAATCTTCTTGGGAATGTGATGGTCGCGGAATTGTTGGAAGTATCAAATGCGGTGACCAAATGTTGATTCTTATCCGTATTAAAGATGATGTAATCACTGATTGTAGATGGAAAACTTACGGTTGTGCTTCTGCTATCGCTTCAACATCAATTTTGTCTGAAGCAATCAAAGGAATGCCTATTGATGAAGCATATCGTCTTCGCCCACAAGACATTGTTGCAAGACTTGGGGGGCTTCCAGAAAACAAGATTCACTGTTCTGTTTTGGGCGACAAAGCATTACGTGCTGCAATCGACGATTATCTTGCAAAAAATGGTCGCGAATCTTTTGCAGGTACAGAAGAAGTTGAAGTAATTTGTACTTGTCTAAATGTTACAGATAAAGATTTAGAAGATGCGTACAAGCAAGGGGCTAGAACTTGGGAAGATTTCCAATCACGCACAAAAATCGGTTCTGCTTGTGGTGCTTGTAAAGATAGAGCATTGGAAAAAATCCACGAACTTGATCACCTTTACGGCGAATAATTTGTAGAAAGAAAGCGTTAGTTCTTAAATGAGCTAACGCTTTTTTTTGTGAAAATTTCTACAAAATAATTGCCATTTTGTAAAAACTTTATTATCTTTAAAAACATATATCACTTTTTTAGATTTAAGGTAACGAAAAAAATGGCTACACATCAATTTCAAACAGAGGTTTCACAACTTCTAAAACTTATTATTCACTCACTTTATTCTAATAAGGACATTTTTGTTAGAGAAATCGTTTCCAACGCTTCTGACGCATTGGACAAACTAAAATATCTAACAGTTTCTGATGAAAATTACAAAGCTGTGAGTTTTGAACCAAGAATTGACATTCTATTTGATGAAAAAGCAAAAACACTAACAATCCAAGATTCTGGTATCGGTATGAATGCCGAAGATTTGGACAACAACCTTGGAACTATTGCTCGTTCTGGTACAAAGGCTTTCTTGGAAAAACTTGAAACAGAAGCAAAAAAAGATTCTAGTTTAATCGGACAGTTTGGTGTTGGTTTTTATTCTGCATTTATGGCAGCAAAAAAAATCCATGTAATCACAAGAAAAGCTGCTGAAAAAACACTTTATAAATGGTCTAGCGAAGGTACTTCTTCTTACGACGTGGACGAACTTGCTTTAGATTCTGCTGAAGCAAAAACTTATGGCTTTGACGATGAAGCAAAACACGGTTCTGCTATCGTTATGTTCCTAAATGATGATGACACAGAATACGCATCACGCTGGAAGCTAGAAGAATTAATCAAAAGATATTCTGATCACATTGCATTCCCAATTTATCTTCACTACGAACAAAAATCTTATGACGATAAGGGAAATGAAACAGGCTCAGAAAACAAAGTTGAAAAAATCAACTCTGCAAGTGCTTTGTGGAAACGCTCAAAATCTGAACTAAAACCAGAAGATTACAACAATTTTTACAAAACATTGTCTCACGATAGCGCAGATCCACTAATGTACGTTCACACTCACGCAGAAGGTACACAAGAATATACAACTCTTTTTTATGTACCAGAAACTGCTCCATTTGATATGTACCAAGCTGACTACAAAGGTGGCGTAAAACTTTACGTAAAACGTGTTTTCATCACTGATGATGAGCGAGAACTTCTCCCTGCATATTTGCGTTTTGTTCGGGGTATTATCGACTCAGAAGATTTACCTCTAAACGTAAGCCGTGAAATCCTACAACAAAACAGAATTCTTACAAATATCAAATCATCTTCTGTAAAAAAACTTCTATCAGAGTTTAAGAAGATGGGCGAGAAAGCTGAAAAAGCATTAAAAGCTCAAAAAGACGCTGGAGAAGGCGTTGAAATGAGTGAAGAAAACAAAAAAGCAGTAGAAAACTGGCAAAAATTCGTTGCAAACTATAATCGTCCTATGAAAGAAGGTTTGTATTCTGATTTTGCAAATCGTGATGAAATTGCAGAAATCATCAGATTCAAGAGTACTGCTGATGAAGGAACTGGAGAAAACAACTGGACAAGTTTTGCAGACTACGTTCAGAGAATGAAGCCAGAACAAAAAGCAATTTACTATATCACTGGAAATGATGAACAAAATCTTCGCAATTCTCCACTTCTAGAAGCATACAAGAAAAAAGGCTTTGAAGTGTTGATTATGGCTGATGATATTGATGATATCGTTATCCCAGGATACGGAAAATACAAAGATTTCGAGCTAAAAGCAGTAAATCGTGCTGGAAGTGATGAAGAACTTGGCGTAGACCAAAAAGAAGCGGAAGCTAAAGAAAAAGAGTTTAAGCCAGTTGTTGATAAAATTAAAAATGCCTTGGGTGAAAAAGTTAAAGACGTTGTGTTATCTAAGCGCTTGTCTGAATCACCTTCTTGTATTGTAGTTGATGAAAACGACCCATCTCTACAAATGGAAAGAATGATGAAAGCAATGGGGCAACCTACTTTTGGTGGCGGAGTTAAGCCAATTCTAGAAGTAAACGGTGACCACGCTCTAGTAGGAAAAGTAAAAGACACAGATGATGCAAGTTACATCGAAGATGTGGCAAACGTGTTGCTTGACCAAGCATTGTTGGTTGGCGGTGGCGAAATCGCAGATCCAGCTGACTTTGTAAAACGGATGAATCGTTTGTTGACAAAATAACCTAAATAAAAAAAGTAGCAAAAAGATTATTCCAAAAATTTTTGGGCTGATTATTCTAGTTTTTAGAGTAATCAGCTCTTTTTTTTGTCCCAAGGGTGATATTTTGGGAATTTGCGAATTTTTTGCGAAAAATTTTTAAAATTAGTTGACATAAATAATACTCTAGTGTACTATCAAACTATAACACGTGTGATACAAAACAATATTGATTTGAAACAAGGTTTTTTATCAATATTTTGGAGGCTTAATGGAATTTGATAAAAATACGCCTATTTATATTCAAATTATGTTTGAGATAAAAAGGCGAATAAGTACAGGACAATTAAAACCGGGAGACAAATTGCCCTCTGTTAGAGATTTGGCTGATGAGCTGAAAGTTAATCCAAATACGATTGTTCGGGCTTATCAAGAATTAGAAAGAGAAGGAGTTACTGAAACAAGACGCGGTATGGGAACTTTTATCATTGAAAACGAAAAAAACAGTATAAATGAAATGAAAAATACAATTGGAAAAACATTTGTAGATGAGTTTATTAAAAAGATGAAAGAGGCTGGAGTTTCAAACGAAGAAATTATCAGTCTTGTAAAAGAAGCTATTGGAGAATGCTAAAATGGAAAAAATACTAGAAATTCAAAATCTTAATAAAAGATATTTTACAAAACAAGCATTAAGTGATGTAAATATTTCTTTGGAAAAAGGAAGAATCCTTGGATTAATGGGACCTAACGGAAGTGGAAA
>JAZQUR010000020.1:0-4957 GCA_045631425.1 Treponemataceae bacterium
GATTGAGATAAGATAACATAGTTTGATATGGAATATTAATTCTTCCAGCAAATTCTTTTATTTGAATATCGTTATAAAATAACTCGTTACGTAAATTTGAAGAAAAACTCATTGTAAAAAGATTTTAACATATTTTGAAAAAAAAAGATTGACAAAACTATATTTATAATGTACTTTTAAAAAGTAATATTTCCATATCATAAATTCTCTGCGAATTTACGATACGGAAATTACATCCAAAAGAGAAGGGAATATTAATTTCTTTTAAGACCAAGAAATAATATGGGCGATGAGGGGTTCGAACCCCCGACAACCTGGGTGTAAACCAGGTGCTCTCCCAGCTGAGCTAATCACCCTTGATGTTTATTACTTTATATAAAATATCAAAAAATGTAAATAGGTTTTTGAAAAAAAAACAAAAAATATTTCAAAATAGAAACTGAAATGCATTTGTAAAAAAAAAGCTGAAAACAAATGTTTTCAGCTTCATAAACAAAAGTACAAAAATTAGTACTCTTTTTTTTCTGTCTTGCGCTTTTTGTTTAATAATTTGCGTTCAAGAGTTACTTTTTTTTGGTGATTAATTGAAGAAGGTTTTACAAAGTATTCACGTTTTTTGTATTCACGAATAATACCTTCTTTTTCAACCATACGTTTGAAACGTTTGATTGCTTTTTCAAGATTTTCTGAATCGTCAACCATGATTGTTGCCATAATTTTTCACCTCCCTTCATTTTGAAAGTTTCAAAAAGCACGTATATAATGAATGAAAAATTAATTTTACTCAATCACTTTTGCGAAAAAAAATGCAAAAAAACACAAAAAATGTCTGAAAATGCATTTTTATCTGTTTATATTATCCAAAAATGTATAAATAATGAAAAACTAGACTTTTCCTTAAATCAATTTTTTTTCTTTTATTCTTTTCTTCATCTTTTCCATAAGTTTCTTATTGTTAAAAAAATTGAAAGGTAGTATAATTTCTTACCGTATGAAGAACGGTTTTGATAATGAAAAATACTTAAAAATTCAGTCTGAGCACATCAAAGAGCGAATTTCAAAATTTGGTGACAAACTTTATTTGGAATTTGGTGGAAAACTTTTCGATGATTATCACGCTGCTCGTGTTTTACCAGGGTTTGAACCTGACAGTAAGCTAAAAATGCTTATGCAACTTTCAGATTATGCAGAAGTTGTAATTGTAATAAGTGCTACTGATATTGAAAAAAACAAAGTTCGTGGCGATTTAGGCATTACTTACGACAGAGATGTTTTACGACTCAAGGATGAATTTGAAAAATGTGGATTGATGGTTGGTAGTGTTGTTATCACTCAATTTAAAGGTCAAGAAGCAGCAAAATTATTTCGTACAAAACTTAAAAAACTAAAAATCAAAACTTATGTTCACTATGAAATCAAAGGTTATCCTTCAAATGTTGCATTAATTGATAGCGATGAAGGTTATGGTAAAAATGATTATATCGAAACTACAAAACCTCTTGTAGTTGTAACAGCGCCAGGGCCAGGAAGTGGAAAAATGGCAACTTGTTTGAGCCAACTTTATCACGACAAAAAACGTGGGATAAAAGCTGGTTATGCAAAGTTTGAAACTTTCCCAATTTGGAACTTGCCATTAAAGCATCCTGTGAATCTTGCATACGAAGCTGCCACAGCTGACTTAAACGATGTAAATATGATTGACCCATATCACTTACAAGCTTACGGCGAAACAACTGTAAACTATAATCGTGATATTGAAATTTTCCCTGTATTAAACGCTATTTTCGAGGGAATTTACGGCGAAAATCCATATAAATCACCAACAGATATGGGTGTAAATATGGTTGGTAATTGTATTTTTGATGATGAAGCTTGTTGTGAAGCATCACGGCAGGAAATTATCCGCCGATATTATGCTGCCTTAAATCAGCTTGCAATGGGAAATATTGATGAAAACGTGATTTTCAAGCTAGAAATCTTAATGAAACAGGCGGGAATCACAACTGATAATCGAAAAGTTACTGTAGCAGCAAAAGAAAAAGCAGCAAAAACAGGTGTTATTTCAGCAGCAATTGAATTGCATGATGGTACAATTATTACTTCCAAAACATCCTCATTCCTTGGAACAAGTGCAGCATTGATTTTGAATGCTGTAAAACATTTAGCAAATATTCCACATGAAGTAAAGCTTATTCCTTCAACAATGATTGAGCCTATCCAAAATATGAAAGTTACATATTTGAAAGGAAACAATCCTCGTCTACACACTGACGAAGTTTTGATTGCACTTGCAATGCTTTCATTAACTGATGAAAACTGTAAAAAAGCTATCGACCATTTGCCATTGTTAAATGGTTGCCAAGTTCATACAACTGTTATGCTTTCAGAAGTTGATAAAAAGATTTTCAAAAAGCTTGGTGTTGATGTAACAATGGAGCCTGTCCTAAAAAATGTAAAACCACTTATGCAATAAGTTTAACAGCTTTCAAGAGAAATCCCAAAGACTTTGAAAAAATCTTTGGGATTTTTTTATGTAATATGCCTTATTAAATTAGTTTGTATTACACAAAGCAGTTTTTACCTTAAAAACATCAACTCTAAGTAACTCGTTTTCTCGAATATCATCATATATTTGTTTTCTATCAACATTACTTGTATCATCTATTTTTATATTATATCCAGTTTCAGTTTCTGAAAAAGCATATTCTACAATGCAGTCACTATTTATTGTAACATGATGTTCATATTTTTCTGTTTTGGCCAAATTAGTTGTTTTAATACGACCAGTAAGTAAGAATCCTGACTCACTATTCATATATTCAAAAAGTTCTTCAGCAATTTTTGTTGTAGAGCCAGTTAATGAATCTACAAATTCAACTTCAAGACCTGTACCCTCTAGCAAAATATTTACCAACTTAACACCGGCTGCTGTTGTTAACTCATCATTATTGGAATAAAGATTATTTTCAATAGCAACTTGATTAGCAACTTCCAAAGACCATTTTTTATTTCCTACAGTATTTGCAATTCGTAGGTAGGCTGTCAAAACACATCCGCTGTCATAAATAGTAGAATTTCCAGTGCCTAATTTTATATTATCATACTTTGCGTCAGAGTTTTGCAAAGTATCATCTTGATCTAAAACAACAAGACCATAAGAATCTACAAAATTTATTGGGTTGTTCCTTGCTAAGGAATACCAGTTTGAACCATCTCGAATTGGGTCTTCTGTTGTGAATCTTCCGACTTTACTTGAATAATCCCGTAAACCATAATCGTTCAAGCCAGTATTCAAATTGTAGTTTTTCCCACTATATCCAGATTTAGAAATATACTCAAAATAAGAAGATTTTTCTAAATCATAAATATTTTCAGTATATGCAGAAGATGTTTTGTAGTTTTTGAACAAATTTTTACTTTTTTCTAAAGCTGAAAAATCTACATTTATGTTTTCTCTGTCAAAAAATCCGTCTAAATTGTAACCATTTTCATATTCAATATAATTTTCACTAAAAATAGGTTTCCCAAAACTGTCATAGTCGTAAGATGAAGAAAATCCTTGATTATCAGATACGAAAACTGTTGAACCTCTAATATCTTTTGAATAGTAAGCTATATTTGACTTATTTGACATTGCAAGAATTTCGTTATCTTTATATAAATAGGATTTTGTGGAAATCGCTTCTTCTTTTCTGTCTTCTTGGATATATCTAAATCGATAAGAGGAATTTTTAGAATTATCAAGATTTGTTACTGTAGAAACGTTTTTGTATTCCTTTTCAAACAAAACATCAAATGTTAATCCTTCATAAGAACTCAAAAAAAGCTCATCATTAATTTGATGGGAATTTCGCCGTCCAAAACTGTCATACCCATAAGTTTCTTCAGTTTTTGTCTTATTAATATGATCTAAAATCAACACAGATTCCACACGATTTTCATTATTGTATGTGTAAAAAGTTTCTTTTTGGAGAGATTTTTCTATTAAAAGATTTCCCATAGCATCATATTCATAATTTATATAAAATCCATCATTACTTGATAAAGCACCCTGGGCATAACTTCCTATAAGACGATTTTCATAATCATATTGATAGAATATTTTTCCAAAAGGATTTTCCTTAGAAGAAATATTTCCTCTAACATCATATTCATAAATCTCCACGTTAAAATACTGCAAAGAACTTACAAGTTTTCCCCATCCAACTTGAATATAATTTAATGGTTCTTGTAAATTCTCCACTTCATCAGAAGTAAGATATTTCGCACCGGCTTTCAAAAGCTGATTCTCAATGATTTTTCCACCATTTGCTTTTATCTCTGATTTTTGACTATTTTCCAAATCATTTGAAATTGGCGAATAAACAATCCGAAGCTGCCCCAAATCATCATACTCATAAAGAGTCACATTTCCTTGATGATTTACTTTTCCACGAAGATAGCCATTTTTATCGTAGTAATATCCTTCTGCAAACAAAATATTTTTATGCCCATCTTCAATTAATCGATAAAAAACTCTACCAATTTGGTCATACTTTGTAATTTCTGTAGTTCCATTGTCGTATTTTTTAGAAGTTTCTCTACCAAGTGAGTCATAACCAAACATAATTTTTGAGTTATTTAGCAAATCGGAAATAGAAAGAATTTCTGAATTTTTTCCGTATTCATAAACAATTTTTTGATTTGTGTTTTCTGTTTTTATTTTTCTACCAGCCTTATCATAAGAAAAAACAGTAGTTTCTCCAGTGAAAAAATCTTTTTGCTGAACTAGCAAATCCCCTTGATTATATGTGTAGATTGTTTTGGAATTGTCGCTTTCTTCTTTTATCAGACGACCTTTTTTGTCATAAGTTAATTTTTTGTAGCTTCCATCAGAATATTCAATTAATTCCTCATATCCCAAAGAATTAAAATTTTTCGTTATCACTTTTGTAACATTATTTTTATCAACAATCTC
>JAZQUR010000021.1:0-24180 GCA_045631425.1 Treponemataceae bacterium
CCAACAAAGTGGATTTTATAGTTTTCTAGATTTTCTGGTAAAAAAAAGTCGTCTTTGTTCATATATTTTCCATGTAAAATGTTGATTTATTAATTGCGATACAAGCTAAAAGCAAGTTATAAAGTATTTTACAGATATATTAAAACTTAAACAAGTTTATTTTTGCTTTTTTCTATTATTCAATATAAAAAAAATCACTAAAGTTCAGTATAAAAATAGCCGATACAATTACGGGAAGTTCTTTTCTCTTTATTTACAGTTACTTACAGAAATTTGGAGTTATTATGACTAAAAAAATATTTCTATCAATTCTTTTACTTTCAACTCTATTTATCACTTTTGCCGAAAACACTTACGATAGCTATGTAAGTGCGGAAATCGATGTAACTGGAAACGAAGACAAAAAAGGACAAAACCTAAAAGCAAGCGCTTTTTATCTTGGACAATTTTCATTAGATAACTCTTTTTCAGCTCGCGGACAATTTTTAGTTGAAACAGAAGAAATCTTCAAAAATGGTGTTTTTCAGCACACACCAGCTTTTTTCACAATTAAAGAACTTTCTACTTCATACAGATTTTTAACTGGAAACGTAAATCACTATATATCTTTCTTCTTAGGAGAATTCGATTCTTTCGGATCAGACTCTTTTGCAAAAAAATATTTTGGTGCCACAAATGTTACTTCTCCAGCCCTACTTCCAAAAGCAGGATTAGACACAATAGGTATTTTTAATTTTAACGGAATAGGATTAGCATATTCTGCAAAGCTCGCAAGTCCACAAACTCTCAGTATGTATTTTTACTACAATCAAGATGAAAAAGAAATTGAAGTTGATGGCGAGCTAGTTAGCAAAAAATCAAGATTTTTACATAGCGATTTAAGATTTTCATCAGTTTGGGATTCTCTTATTTTAGATACTGATATCGGAATTACTTTGCCACTAAAAACTTCTTACGTTGGTGCAGACGGCGAAGACAAAGACGTTTTCCTTTTAATTGACACTGCAAAACTTCGCACTGGATTTTCTATGCTTTTAGGAAACAACCCAATTACCAACTTGTTTTTGCAATTTGGTTCTCCAAGTATAAACCTTATTGATGATGATTCTGATTCAGCCATCGACTTAAATGATATGTATTTATATATGGAACCAAGATTTACAGGCAATTTCCTAAAATGTAATATCGCTTTTTTCTGGATTCCACAAACCAATGTTACAGGTCTAAAATTTATTCATAATCCACTTGGAATTAACATAAACTTTACATCACAACCAATTATCCTTTTTGAAAAAAATGCTGATTTTGGATGTAATATTTCAGTTTCAACTCCTTCAATTACAGAATCAATTTCTATTGATGTTCAAGTATCACCATATTTGAATTTGTACACAGAAAAGGGAGCTTTTGAAATCATTACAACTATAAATCCTCTAAATTTCAAAAAACTCAATAAACTATTTTCAACTTCTGTAGGGTACAAAACATATCTATGAAAAAATCCCTAATTCAAAAGAAGATAATTTTCATCACGCTTATTTTTCTCACTTTTTCCCTTGGGATTTTTGCCACAGAAGTTGAGTATGGAGTTGCTTACGACAACTATAATGGCAACAAAGTGGGATTTTTTGGAGAAATAAGCTCTGAACTTACAAAAAAAACTGATATAAATGCGAAAATTGACTATTTTGGTGGGGAAAATTACCAATATTTGATTTCAGCTAAATATTCTCCATTTTCTTTTACATCGATTTTAGGTGGATTTTCAGTTTCCCAAAAAGATAACAAACTGATTCCGGGACTTTATACATCATTTAGCCTTTTTACTCCAAAATCTTTTAGATTTACTACAAATTATCTCTTAGAATTAACATCCACAAATATGGAAGAATTAAAAGATTTTGGTCTTGGCTTTGATTTATTCATTTTAGCAGAAAATTCGTCTCTCGATATTAATACCAATTATCTAAATAGAAAAAACTTCCAGTATAACCAACTAGATTTTGATATAAAAATATTAGCATACGACACAAATGTTCCAATAAAAATCGGTTTCGCATTTTTCTCTGAAACAGTTTTGGACTTTTCCAGCAAAAAAATGTTTAAAGCCACATTTGATATAGAACTTTCAACACAATACGAAAAAGATAATTCTACAACAATTATTGCATTGGGAACACAATTCAAAGATTCTGCTAAAACATCTTCATTCCCATATATGATTTCATTTAGTAAAAAAGTAAAATATTAATTTTTGACTATCAGTAAAAAAAGGCAAAATAAGTTATTATTTTTTCATAAAGGTTCGTAACAACTTATATTCAAAAACTGTTTAATTGATGATATAATTCTAAAAAAATATGCGATTACGAAATACTGTTTTCATGTAAAAAATTCACTATTTCGGTCATTGAAAGGAATTGATATGAAAAAATCACTTTTCACAATTTTTATGTTGCTTTGTCTTTTTTCTTGCTTTGCACAAACAATACTAGAACCAAATGTTTTAAACAAAGTCCAAGCATCAGTTTTTGAGGTTGTTACAAACAAGGCAGAAGAAGGACAAATTGTTTACGAAAAAGAACTTCCTTTTTCAAAACTTCCATTTTCCATTAGAAATGATAAATACAATCCTATCGGAACTGCATTTTTAACCGATGATGGAACTTTTTATTCAGCAGCTCACGTTTTCAACCTTTACGAAGACACAATTTACAAAGATTATTACATCCGAGATAGAAACGGAAATATTTACAAAGTTGACCAAATCACAAAATTTTCCACTGATAGAGATTTTATTTCTTTCACTGTAAAAGATTTCCAAAAAGAAGAAATCGCAGGTTTATCAATAGAAGAAAACTTTTCTCTAAACTCAGCTGTTTTTTCTGTTGGAAATGCATTAGGCGATGGTATCGTTTTCAGAAATGGTGTTTTAACAAGCCAAACTTACGAAACAACCAACGGCGAATGGAAATGGCTAAGATTTTCCGCTGCTGCAAGTCCAGGAAACTCAGGTGGTCCTCTTATCACTCCAGAAGGTGATGTTATCGGAATTATCACCATGAAAAGTGAAAACGAAAACCTAAACTACGCTCTCCCAATTGCAGAAGTGAAAAACACAGAGGATAACACAGGTTACGCAAATATTCCGTTATATTATGGACTTCCAAATATAGAGTCAGAAAATTTTCCTTATACTTACAACAAAATCGTTGAACTTCCAATGTCACTAGAAAAAGTGCAAGATTTGTTAATCAATGATTTCCAAGATAACGCTACAAAAATTGTAAAAGACTTGTCTGCAAAATATACTTTCAAAGGAGAAAAAGGTATTGCTACCCTTCCTGGCAAAGCAGATATCATAAATAAAGTCTTTGCATCATATATGCCAGTAACTTATTACTTATCAAGCAAGGGAAAATGGTCTGTTGCTTCTCCAGAATCAAAATATATAGAAACTGAAGACCAAGCTGGAGTTGAACTTGGAGTTTTGATGAATTTTGTCATGGCAAAAGTTGAACCATCAGAATCATCAAATGTTGAAGAATTGATTTCAACTCCAAAAAAATATATTGACTATATTTTTGAAGTTTGCGGATACACCCGAGCTGTTGGAAGTGAAAGCATAAAAATCAAATCTGTGGGAGAACCACAACTTACAGAAACTCACACAGATTATTTTGGCCGACTTTGGCAAGTGAATATGTGGAATCTAGACTTTGCCGACTGCGTAGCAATTTCTTACGCAATTCCACTTCCAGATAGCGTATACGTTATTTTTGTCATTGCAGAACGTTCAGAAGCGGTTCCATACAAAAATGATATGGCATTTTTAACCGATTATCAAAACATTACATACATCGGAACTTTGAAAGAATGGCAAGCTTATCTAAATCTTCCAGAAAAATATGTAGCAAAATCAACAGATTCAAGAACCTTTATTTCTATGGAAACAACTGAAGATTCTGCAAAACTCATCGCTGGTGAATTATCTTTTGATATTCCAAAAACTACTTTTGATGTGGTGGATTCAACCAATATCACAGTTTGTACTGCCCTTTACGAAGACGCTGATAAATGTGTTCAAGCTTGTAATATCCTACGAGTTTTCTCAAATTCTAGAGAACAAGATTATAAGTTTACACAGATTTCAAAAATCGATGCGCCACTAGCTGATTCTTCCAAAAGCACAATAGAAGCTTTTAATCAAAAAGTTGCAGAAGTTTCTCCATACGACGGCGTTCCTTACAACTACGAAAATTATACATATCTTGATACTGTAATTTTTCCAGAAGGAACAACTGAGGAAACAAAAAAAGATTTGCCTTACATTTTTGTAGGGATTTACGAAATGTTAGGCCAAAACAAAAATGAAGAGATTTTGGACTTTGCAAAAAAAATGGAAGAATGTTTCAAGCCTTTGGTTTCTGAAAACCAACAGCCAAAAGCCACAACTACAGAAACAACATCTACAAGCGAAAAAGGTTCAAGATTTTTCAAAAACCTAAGATAAAAGATAAAAGCCAAAAGACAAAAAAAACGCTATCGAAAGAACTTCATAAACGAAGAACTTTTGATAGCTTTTTTCATTTTAAATTTAGAAAACTAGTTCAAACTTGCCAATAACTTCTCAGCGTTTTTGTACAATACTAAATCTTTATCTTCACCAAATAAGCCTAGTTGCTCAAAACGCATCATTTCGTCCAAGTGATCCCACATTGGGAAGTCAGAACCAAATAAAAACTTGTCTACTCCGTGTTTTGCCATGATTTTTCTAGCAGTTTCTACATCAAGTTTCCACAAAGTACTTGAAGTGTCAAACCAAACATCCCGACCAGCCAAATGTTCAAAAGAAGATTCCCACTCAGTATAACCACCAAAATGTGCCGCAATAACTTTTAAGTTCGGATGTTTGTCTAAAACATTTGCGATTCTAGCAGGACCTGAAAAATCGTAGCGAATATCACCAGCGTGAACCAAAATCGGCATATTTAAAGATGATAAAACCTCATAAATAGGATCCATAGATTCGCTATCAATTTGAAAATTCTGAAAATCAGGATGAAGTTTGATTCCTTTTAAGCCTTCTGCTTTTATTCGCTTCATTTCTGGCTCAAAATCAGCAAAATCAGGATGAACTGTTCCAAATCCCACAAATCTAGACTCTTTTTTCACTTCCCCAATAATAAAATCATTGATAGAAGCAACTTGTGCCGCCTTTGTAGCTGTGGAGTGAACAATATATTTTTCCACACCAATTTTGCTTCCACTAGAAATTAACTCATCAATGCTTCCATTCCAAGCCATTGAAGTGTTGTAAAAATCACCGATAGCTTTTGTGGCCTTTTCCGCAATTTTTGCTGGATAAATGTGTGCATGAAAATCAATTACCATAAGATTTCTTCCACTTTCACTTCAGGATGATGATATCGAGTTCTTCCACGAGTTACTTCTGTATATTGGATTGCATTTTTTGGACACCAATGAATACAAGCGAAACATTGCTGGCATTTATCTGCAAAAACAGGTCTAAAAAATGTTACAGCTTTTTCTGCAGTTGCATCCTCTGCTTCACAAGGCGAGAAAACTTGAGCTCCAGCAGCCGCTTTGATATTTTTAGTTGGACAAAGTTTGCTACACAAACCACATCCAATACAAGAATTATCTACAACAAAGTTTCTTGAGTTATCTTCACAATCTTTTAGATATTTCTCATACAAAAATTTTGATATAAAATCCATTTTTGGTGAAATCTTTTTGTATTTTTTAGCTTTGATTTCCGCAAAAACTCTTTCTGCTTTTTGATTTGCACGTTCAAGCTTTTCATCAATTTGAGTTTTATCAATATCATACATTTTGATATAGTTTCCAACTGCAAAAATCGCAGCCCCATAATTCAAAGTGATATTTTTTGTTGATAAAATATGAGCTATCTGATTTAGAGCGCCACCTTTTATCCCACCACTTGTTAAAACAGCATATACGTATGGATTTTTTGATTTAATAACAAGTTTTTCCAAAAAAGCAGTAACAATTTTTGGCACGCCCCAAAAGTAAACTGGAGAAAAAATCCCCACAACGTCTGCATCAGTTTCAATAGTTTGATTTTCATGCAAATTATTTAAAAGAGAAACAATATTTACAAGTTTTGCATTAGTTTTTTCTGCAAACTTTTTGGCAAAAAACAAGGAATTTCCTGTAGCTGAAAAATAATAAAGTATTCTGTTTTCCATAAAAAAAAAGATACAAAAATTAGAAAAAAAAGTAAAGTAAACATTTTTCTAAATAATGTCATTTTTAATTCAAATATTTAACCCACAAGAAAATAATTTTTTCAATTATTTTTAACTTATTTTCCTTATAAAACTGAAAAAATCCCAAATCTAACACAAATGTAACAATCTTTCTTCTATTTGACTTTTGATAATTATTGAGTTTTTTTTCCAATATCACTAAAATGATTTTATGAACAAATTAGCAGAGTTTTTACCAGATTTTATGCACTTTAACGCTTTAAGTGGTGCAAATCTAATTTTCTTAATTGGAACAATTTTGTTACTTGGAGCTTTGGGAGGAAGACTTTTCCAAAAGCTAAAAATTCCCCAAGTAGTTGGATACATTGTAATCGGAATAATTATCGGGCAGTCAGGATTTCAAGTTCTTAGTGCAAACGTAATTTCTGCTTTGGAACCTGTAAGTTCAATCGCTCTTGCTCTTATCGGATTTTTAATTGGTGGAGAACTAAAAATCTCTGTCCTAAAAAAATACGGAAAACAATTTACTGGCATCTTGTTTTTTGAAGCAATCGTGCCATTTTTCGTGGTTTCCATTGTTGTAACTGCAGTTTCTTTCCTATTTACTAAAGATATAAAAACATCTATTTCTATCGGGTTAATATTAGGCTCTATTTCATCTGCAACTGCTCCAGCAGCCACAACAGATGTTCTTCGAGAAAACAGAACTCGTGGTCCTTTAACAACAACAGTTCTTGGAATTGTTGCCATGGACGATGCAGTAGCACTTATCTTGTACGCTTTTTCTTCATCAATCGCATCAAGCCTACTTGGTTATACAGGTGGAAGCCTTTTAGCACAACTTTTAACACTTGCCTACGATGTTTTCGGCTCAATTTTACTTGGCTCACTAATCGGGCTTTGTTTAAGTCGCTTTATCCGAAATGTGATGACTGATGAAGGCAGAATTCTCGCATTTTCACTTGGTGCAATTTTGTTAGCAACAGGGCTTTGCGTTTTCCTAAATCTTGATACAATCCTTGCTGCAATGTCAGTAGGATTTTTTATGGTAAACTTCGCTCCAGCAAAAACTCGTCCAACTTTTGCCTTGGTAGAAAAATTCACCCCACCAATTTACGTGTTATTTTTCGTTTTAGTTGGCGCAAAACTAAATATCTGGAATGTAACAGCTTATCTTGGATTAATTGCACTACTCTACATTATTTGTAGAACTATTGGAAAATCAATTGGTGCTAGAACTGGAGCAAAACTCACAAAAGCTCCAAAAACAGTTGAAAAATTCTTACCTTGGTGTTTGCTAAGCCAAGCTGGTGTTGCTATCGGGTTATCAATTGCAGCAGGACAAACATTTGCTACTACAATCGGTCCTTCTATCATCTTGATAATAACTGCAACAACATTCGTAGTTCAATTACTTGGCCCAATTTGTGTAAAACACGCAGTAGAAGGAGCTGGAGAATGTAATCTTGATATTTGCGAAGAAGATATTATGAAAAATTGTTCAGTTCAAGATATCACCCTTGCTGGAGAACTAATTTGTTCTGAAAAATCTTCTGCAATTGTTTCAGAAACTACAAGACTTCACGATATTTTAGATTCATTCAGTAAAAATCACAATTTGAATTATGTTGTAAAAGATTCAGATGGGAAATTTGCTGGAATTATCACTTTGGAACATTTAAAAGAAAGTTTGCAAGTACAAGAAATGTCGGAAGCTCTTATGGCTATGGATATTTTAGATCCAATAAAACTCTCTTGTACTCCAACAATGTTGATTCCAGAAGTATTAAAAATGTTTGACGAACATGATACAGAAGCCCTTCCTATCATTGATAATGATGGAAAACTTCTTGGAGTTGTAGAAAAACCAACTATTGACCACTACTTACGTGGAAAGGTTTTAGAATTACACAAACAAATTGCAAGTTTAGGGTAAAGAGATATAAGTAAAAATCTCATAACCACTAGACATTTTATTGCATTTTCTGATATTATACTTGATATGCTTAACTAAAAATAGTGTTTTACAGTCTAGAATACTGTACTACAGAGGAGGATCGTTGGCAGAAAATAAGGAAAAGGGTTTGCGAATCAATGAACAAATCCGTGTACGAGAAGTTAGACTTATAGACGATGAGGGCGAACAGAAAGGTATTGTCCCTACCATTGAGGCTCTCAAGATGGCTAAAGAACGCGAGCTCGACCTTGTTGAAGTAGCACCAACAGCGAATCCGCCAGTTTGTAAAATACTGGATTACGGCAAGTATCGGTTTGAACAGGAGAAAAAGCTCCGTGACTCCAAAAAAAACCAGAAATTGCTTAAATTAAAAGAAATCCGTATGCAACCAAAAATTGGTTCTGGAGATCTTGATTTTAAGTCAAAGCATGTTCAAGAATTCTTGGCTGAGGGAAACAAAGTAAAAGTTACAGTTCGTTTTAGGGGACGAGAACTTGCACACACAGAACTTGGTCTTGATGTTCTAAATGAAGTACTTAAACGGCTTGGTGATGATTACGTAGTAGAAAAACAACCTTCTATGGAAGGACGTTTTATGTCTATGGTTCTTAATCCCAAAGCTAAAAAATGATGAGGTTGTAGCAAATGCCAAAGATGAAGTCAAAACGCAGTGCCGCAAAGAAATTCTCTCTAACAGGCACAGGCAAAGTAAAGTACAAGAAGATGAATCTTCGCCATATTCTTACAAAGAAAACAACAAAACGTAAAAGAAACTTACGCCATTCAGGTATTCTTAGTGAAGCAGATTCCGCAAAAGTGCGCAAACAAATGCTTCCTTACGGTTAATTTTTAGGAGTTACAAATGTCAAGAGCAATAGATGGTACAAAACGTCTTAATCGTCGTAAGAAGATTTTAAAATTAACAAAAGGTTTCCGTGGACGCCGTGGAACAAACTACAAAGCAGCAAAAGATGCTCTTGTAGCAGCATTAGCTGATTCATACGTAGGACGCAGAGACAAAAAAGGTGACATGCGTTCTCTATGGATCGCACGTCTAAACGCAGCATGTCGCGCTCAAGATATTACATATTCACGTTTTATCGAAGGGCTAAACAAAGCTGGTGTTAAACTAAACCGCAAAGCTCTATCAAACCTAGCTATCGAAGACAACGCAGCATTCGTTGAAGTTGTAAAAGTAGCAAAAAAAGCTTTAGGAGCATAAGAAAGTGATTTCACTTGATCAAGTTCGCCTTTTAGAACAAAAGGTTGAAAATGCAGTAAACAAGATTATTCAATTACAAAAAGAAAATGCAGAACTTAAAGAAAGATGTGCATTTTTAGAATCACAAGCAGAAAACCTAAACAAAAAAGTTTCAGATTTTGAATGTGATCAAAATGAAATTGAAGTGGGTATTGCAAACGCTCTAGAACGTCTAAACTTTGTTGAAGATAGCGTTCGTAGTGCAGTTGAACTTGACTCAAGTAACACTGATACTGAAGATAATTCAGCAGTTTTTGAAGAATCTTTTTCAGAAACTGTTGAATCTTCAGATACTATTATTTCAACAGAATTTCAAGAAGAAAACTTTTCTTCTACTGAACCAGTAATTGATTTTCAATTAGAATCCACTGAAAATCAAGTTGAAGAACAAAATCAAGAAACATTCATTGGTACCCCAACAGATGATTCTGCATCATTTGGTTTTAACTTTGATGAACCAAGCCCAGTTGCAGAAGAACCTTCTCAAAATCCAAATCAATTTGACATTTTCTAAAATATCATGGGAACATTACAGATAAATACATTAGGTACATCTTTTGAAATCACTGCGAAAGAAGACGATGTTTACCTAAAAAATCTTTTATCATATTTTAATCAAGTTTCAAGTCAAATAGAAGCCACAACAGAACTAAAAGACCCTGTAAAAATCGCAATTCTTTCTGGTATAATGATTTGCGATGAATTATACAAAGAAAAGAAGAAAAATGCTGACAATATCGACAAAAAAGAAGATTTATTTGAAGCAGAACGTCTTACATTACAAATGATAGAAAAAATTACTAGAGTTTTATAAGGGTTAATATGAGTAAATTTTCTATTTGGGTGGATGCTGACTCCTGCCCTGCTTTAGTTCGTGATTTAATTATCAGATTTTGTAAACGTCTTGAATTGGACTGTTTTTATGTGGCAAATCGACAAATCGGTATTCCAAAAAATTCTAATTTCAAAATGATAGTTACAGATTCTACAAAAGATGCTGCAGACAACTATATTGTAGAAAATGCACAAGAAAATGACATTGTTATTACACGTGATATTTTGTTGGCAGAACGCCTTTTAGAAAAAGAGGTAACTACAATAAACGATAGAGGATTATGCTTTACAAAAGAAAATATCAAGGAAAAGCTTTCTATGAGAAACTTTAACCTAGAACTTTTTGAAAGTGGCTTAATCGGCGATAAAACTTCAACATTTGGCAAAAAAGAACTTAACGATTTTGCAAACTGTTTTGATAGAGAAATACAAAAAAAACTGAAAAAACTTCAGTAGCAAACAAAAAAGGCGAAAGTAACTAAAATCCTTCGCCTTTTCTTTTGCTATAGCAAACTATTATCTAAAACTTTCGTAATAGTTATGTTGTTTTTCCAAAATCTCCATGATTTTGTCTACAACAACTTGTTTTTTATCACCGTCGTAATCATCACCTAGATTTGTCAAAATTTCATTTCTAAATGGCTTACATTCAATAACTGGACCTGCAGCGATAACTACTTTATCTTTGCAAACTCTGTCATGAAGCATATTTTTTGGATCGTCTTCTGAAATGCGTAAACAGTTTCCGTTGATAGATACTGGCAAGAACACATCTGTCAAACGCAAGTATGAGTCAATTTCGCGAACACCGCGTTTTGTATCAGGAACACCAGGTCGATATCGTGTACCAGATGGGAAAACCATGATAACTTGACCACGACGACGACATGCATCAACATAACGCATTGAAGCCATATTAATTTTGCGGCTTCTAGCTTCTTCTTCAGCGTGTTTAACAGGGTCGTGGATAGAAGCTAAACTTCTACTTGGATAGATAATAATTCTTGAATAAGCTTCAGCCCAAGCAGAAACCATTGGATTTTCTTCGTTAAGTTTCATACCAGCGATTGCTACAAGTTTGTCTGCAAGGATTTTTCCTTCTTCACCAGCTTGTCTAAGCAAATAGTGAAGTCCTGGAAGGTCAAAGTTTGAATAGTGTTCGCACAAAAGCAAACCATGTTTTCCCGCTTCGATTTGTTCTAAGAAGTGTTTAACATGTTCCATTCCTTCCATTCTTGAACCTGGAAGCATATTTTCTTCTAGCATTTTATCTACGATTGGCAAAATCTGTTGATTTGCTTCTTGATAGATATTTGTTTCATCAATTTTATTTTCAGCACGTGCTAAATTAGCTAAATCCTTAAATACGTAAGCGTATTTTTCACCTAATCTTTCGCCTTCCATATTATCTCCTGCATGATTTAGAGTTTTTTATATTGGTATCAGATTATACCAAATTTTCTGGATTTAAACAATCTAATTCTGGTAAAACAAAGCGACCATCTTTTCTGATAAGTGC
The DNA here is from genome assembly GCA_045631425.1 of Treponemataceae bacterium. Lineage (GTDB taxonomy): Bacteria > Spirochaetota > Spirochaetia > Treponematales > Treponemataceae > Treponema_I. The sequence continues at coordinate 11,826 of JAZQUR010000021.1, forward strand.
ATCATCAAAATAGATTTCGCCGCCTCCGTATTCTGGACGTTGGATAAGTACCAAATCCCAGTGCAAACTAGAATGATTACCGTTATCACATCCTTTGTAAGCATTGCCTGGAGTAAAGTGAATGGAGCCAGCAATCTTTTCATCAAATAGAGTATCTTTCATCGGCTCTAAAATATATGGATTTACACCGATTGCAAACTCACCAACAAAACGAGCTCCATCATCAGCATCAAAAACTTTGTTGATACGGTCAGTGTCGTTTGCAGTTGCGTTGATAATCTTTCCATCTTTGAACTCTAGGCAAATATTTTCAAAAACAAAACCACTTTGCAAACTTGGAGTATTATAAGTGATTTTTCCATTTACAGAATCTTTTACAGGCGCTGTGTAAACTTCACCATCTGGGATATTTCTATCTCCATCACATTTTACAGCTGGTAAACCTTTAATAGAGAATGATAAATCAGTTCCCGGTCCCACAATTCGCACTTTATCAGTTTTTTCCATGAGTTCTACAAGAGGATTCATAGCTTTGCTCATTTTGTCATAATCAAGACAACAAACATTGAAGTAAAAATCCTCGAAAGCATCTTCACTCATATTTGAAAGCTGAGCCATTGCAGCACTTGGATAGCGTAAAACAACCCATTTTGTGTGATTTAAGCGTTGCTCCATTGTTACGTGTTGAACAACATGATTGCTATATAATTCCATCTTATCTTGAGGAACATCGCACAAAGCATTAAGATTGCGAACAGATGTAAAACCAATGTAACAATCCATTTGCTTCATTTCAGCCATTTCGATTTCACAGCGAATACGCATTTGTTCTTCTGTGGCACCAAATAAAAGTTCTCTTTCGATGGTTTTATCAAAAAGTGAAACAAAAGGAATTGCCTCAACTTTATAGATTTCCCGAATTAATGCTTTTATGAAATCTGGCTCAGAATTATTACATTGAATAAGAACTTTCTCGCCTTTTTGAGCCTTAACAGAATGATTTACTAGATTGTATGCAAGTTTGTCTAATCGTGGATCTTTCATTTTCCCTTTCCTATATGATGATTTTATGTATTCTTAGTTGACTACAAATTACTACAATTATAAAATATCACTTGTGACTTATCAAGATAAAAATACATTTGAACAAATTGAACATCTAATTTTCGACTTAGACAATACTTTGTATCCAGCGTCCTCAAAAATGAATGATGGAATCACTTCCAGAATGATAGAAATGACAGCAAGACAAGCAGGAGTTTCTGTGGAGGAAGCCGCTAAACTTAGAGCAGAACGAATGCCAATTTACGGAACTTCCCTTGGTTGGCTTATGGCAGAACATGGATTAACTGATATTCAGGGATTTTTTGACTTAGTTCATCCAGAATCTGAAATTCACGAGTTGGACCAAGATTCAAATCTTCGACCATTTTTGGAAAGTTTGCCATATCCTATGACAGTTTTGACAAATTCACCAACAATTCACGCCAATCGGGTTTTGGACTTTTTTGGAATTCGGAATTTATTTATTTTCATAAGTGATATTCAAACAAACGGACTAAGAGGAAAGCCATATCCAAATTCATATTTAAGTGCAACTTTTGAAAAAGGATATAATCTTTCAAATTCACTATTTTTTGATGATCACGAAAAATACACTAAGGGATTTTCAGCAATAGGTGGAAAATCAATTTTGGTGACAGATAAGTTTTTGCTTCCAGGAGAAGAGGGAACTTTTAACTGCGACGGAATTGTGAAGGAGATTTTGGGAGAAAATCCTCAAAACAGACAAAATACAGAAGAAAATCTAGAAAAGATAAAAGCAAAAGTTTTGGAGAAAAATCCTAAATTGCTACCTTATGCTTGTATCACTTCAGTTTATGATGTGCCAAAATTGCTAGATTTCATAAAATCCTAACATCAGCAAATATCAATAGAAATAAACAAGGGGAAAAATATGGGTTATTCACTTACATTTTATAAAGATAAAACAGGTTCTGGAGTTTTAACACTTTCAAACTTTCAACGATTTGTAACAATTTTTGCGTTTTTAGTAGTTTCTGGGGCTTTTGTTTACAACGCTATAAATCAGCATTCATTGTGGCTAAACGGATTTTTTCTACTGCTAACTTTTGTGGCTTGTTTTTACAAAGAAACTTGGTATTTTTCAAAAATAGATCAGTCCGTCACTTTTTCATTTGGGGTTGCTTGTTGGATAAAGAAAAACATAATCCCAATAGAAAACGTAAATGGCATCAAAATGGTTAAGATTTTGCAAAAAACTGGAAACGCAAAGGGCGAAAAAATCGTAACAACTCAGTTGATTTTGACTGCAGGTGAAAAAGATGCTGTTATCGACTCTGTAAAAGGTAGAAAAACAAAAAACCTAGAAAATGCCGCAAAAGAAATTGCACAAATTCTAGGTTTAGAATTAGAAATTATCTCAATCTAAGATATATTTTAAATCTTGGTTTTAGTACTTAAACTCACTTCCACCGATAAACTCGCGAATTATTGACTGGCCAGGAACGCAGTCAGCTGGAATAGAATAAAAGTTATCTAAAAATCGCAAAAGACGAGAACTTTCTGCGTATTCTTTTTCATAAGGTTTTACACAGCGCAAAAGTGGAACTGCATAAACCCGAAGAACAGCAAGTTCGTAGTCTAAGGCAGTGTTTAGCATAGCATCAGCGTTGTTTTGGAATGGGAAAATATGTAATCTTTCCCCGCGTTGAACGCTTGGCCACATTTTTATTGTGTCAGCGGCGGATTTTCCACGGAACTGAGAATCTCGCACAATACGACGGATAAGTCTGTTGTCGCTGGTTGGAATACGGTTGTGGTCGTCTAAGTTCAACTGAGTCAAAGCAGAAAGATAGATTTTGAACTTTGTATCATCTGGGATTAGATGAGTCAATTTATCATTTAAACCATGAATTCCTTCCATTATCAAAATATCACGTTCAGAAAGTTTTAGAGTTTTTCCCGTAAAATATTGTTTTCCTTCTTTGAAGTCGTAGGAAGGCACAAGGATTTCTCCACCGTTAAACAATGTTAGTAAATGCTCGTTTAACTGAGCCACGTCTAATGCTTCAAGACATTCATAGTCGTAGTCGCCGTTTTCATCTCGCGGAGTTTTATCACGACCAACATAATAATTATCTAGACTTATTACGTGAGGCTTGTATCCTAAAACTTCAAGTTGAATAGAAAGTTTTTTAGAAGTTGTAGTTTTTCCAGAACTAGATGGACCTGCAATCAAAACAACTTTTACATTTCCACGGGCTTTGATTTGATCTGCCACTTCTGCAATAGATTTATTTTGTAAAGTTTCTGTTAGATTGATAAAATCCTTGGTTTTACGCTTGTGAACCATCTCGTTTAGAGAAGCAGCGCTTGTAACGCCAAGCATTTTTCCCCATTCCTTGTATTTTTTGTAAATGCCAAAAAGTTTTGGACTATCTTCAAAATCAGGAAGAGAATCTGGAGCAGCACTTGTTGGGAAACGCAACAAAAATCCCTGTTCGTATGGAATTAGGTCAAATATTTTAAGAATTCCTGTAGACTCAACTAGTGGTGCGAAATAAATGTCTGCAAAGCCTTCTAGCACGTTCATGATAAAAGTTGGTTTTGCGATAAAATCAAGTTGCTTTAGAGTTTCTGTCATATTTTGTGCAGCAAGTCTTTCTCTCGCATCAGAATATGCCACGATTTCTTGAACAATTTGCTTATCACTTGCAATTATTTCCAACATTAAGGATTTTAGTTTTGCAATTTCTTCAGGGGCAATATCAGAATTGTCAAATGTATAATAATATCCGTAGCCTAAACTATGCCCTACTAAAAGTCGCTTAGTTGGGAAAAGTTTTTGAGCCGCTGCTGCCAAAACAAAGCATAAACTTCGTCGATAAACGCTGGAGCCTTCTTTTGAAGTTAGATAAATTGGCTCAATTTCAGAATTGACTTTAATGTTTTGGTTCAAAGAACATAACTCGTTATTGATTTTTACAGCTACAAGATTTTCAGTTTTCTCGAAATTTTCTAAAAGTTCTTTAGCAGTAACATCTTTTTTTGCTTGAATTGTTTTTCCGTTAGAAAATGTAAGTGTAATCATGATTTCATTATAAATCGAGATTTTGGATTTGTAAAATTGATTTTTTTTGGGATAATTTTTCGTTTTTTTTCTAGATTTATGAAAGATTTTGCAAACTATTTGTAAATAATTATATGTAGATATTTCTACTACATATTTTTTAACAGAGGATTTGTAATGAAACCCATCGAAGAACTTACATTTACAGATGATTATATGTTTGGCTATGTTATGCAAAACAAAAAAGTTTGCAAAGGACTTTTAGAGCGATTGTTAAACATCAAAATCGAAAAATTGGAATATCCAAAATTGCAAAAAACTATTTCCCCACATTTCAAAAGCAAGGGTGTTAGGCTTGATGTTTACGTTGAAGATTCCAATCGTGTTTTTGATATTGAGATTCAAAATATGAATAATAAAGAACTTCCTAAACGAACTCGATATTATCAATCAATGATGGATATTGATTTGCTTTCAAAAGGAAAAGAGTATTCCCAGTTGAAAGAGAACTTTATCATTTTTGTTTGCAAAGATGATTTTTTCGGAGAGAATTTTCCTTGCTATACATTTTCAAATCGTTGCCACGAAAAGCTAACTCTTGACCTTGGAGATAAATGTCGAAAAATCTTTTTTAATGCCTCTGCTTATTCAAAAGAAAAAAACATAGAAATAAAATCAATTCTGGAGTATATTATAAACAAGAAGTCATCAACAGACTTTACGAAAATGATTGATCAAATCGTAGAACGAGCAAAAGAAAATAAAACTTTTAGAGGTGATTATATGATATGGGGATTAGCAGAATATGATGCAGAACAACGCGGATACAAAGCTGGTGTCGCTGCTGGTATTGAACAAAATGCCATAGAAAATGCGAAAAATCTTATCAAAAAGAATATTCCCTTGGAAACCATTGCTGAGTGTATAGGTCTTTCATTAGAAACAGTCGAAAATCTTGCCGAAAGTTTAACTGTAAAAAACTAACACTCTACTTAATGAAAACCTAGTTCTGCATGGAATACACACAGCCACAATATTGTTGGCGATACAAATCGTATTCTCTAGAGATTTCTAAACTTCGCTGAAATCCGCCTTTTTTCTTAAAATCAGAAATTAGCCATTTTGGGCAAAAATCAGTTGGATTTTTTTCGCGGTGGCTTTTTTCAAGATTTTCGCCGATTTGATTTAATTTTTCCGCATCCTTGAAAGGACTTATAGACAAAGTAGTGCAAAAGTAATCAAAATCCTTTTGCTTTGCGTATTCGAAGGCTTTTTTCAATCGTAACTCATAACAACGATAACATCGCATCCCCTTCTCTTTTTCCTTTGCCAACTCTGGATTTTCCTTGATTTTTATGGCGCTGTAAAAATCCTCAGGATTATAGTCTTCTTTTATCAAATTGATATTTGGATTTTCAAAATTCTTTGAAAATTTTGGTAAAAATTCTTCTAATTCTTCTAATCGCCGAGTATATTCTGCTTCTGGATGGATATTTGGATTGTAATAAAAAATTGTAATATCAAAAAATCGATTTAGATATTCTAAAACATAAGAAGAACAAGGCCCACAACAAGCGTGAAGCAAAAGTTTTTGCTTTTCAGCAATTTTATCACCAATTTGATATTTAGCTTCTATTGATTTTAAGATTTTTTCCAATTCCACTTGATAATTCATAAAATCAAAATATCACTTATGGGTGTTTTTTTCAACTTTTCACAAGTGATAATCTCCAAAAATCCAATTTTCCTCCACAAAACCTGATTCCTTTGATATAATGTTTTTATGGTTTACAAATATTTATCAAGTGCTTCAAAAAAAAGATGGCAATTATATTTGCTAGTTGCAGGATGTGTAATTGCAGGAGTTGTTTCTTGTTTTGTTTTTTCAGTTTTTGCAGGAATTGCGCTTTTTACGGCGGCTGTCTACATATCAATTATCATCAAAAAAAATATGAAAAAAATAAAAGCGGCACGGCTTTCAACTTCCGATGAAGGTTTTACAGCTTATAAAACTGACGGCTCAGAAAGTCAGTTCACTTGGGAAGAAATCACAGAAGTTTACAAAATCACATCAGAAGAACGAAAAGATTTTATCTATATTTACAATAAAAATGATGACAAATCCCTACGCATTCCACCCTTGTTTGAAAACTTTTCAGACTTAGAAAGGGAATTAAGAGAACATCACGAAATTATCGAAACAGATAAAATGCCCTGGGATTACGAAAAAACGCTGTAACAACTCCCTCACATTGTCTACAAACTAAAAAAACTTCCTTCCTCTTCGGACAAAATAGTTGTGAGTTTTTTGCAGATAAAGCTGTTGGGAGCTGTGGAAGCGGGACTGAAGGCTATCGGACAAGGCAGCTTTCAGAATTCTACCCTACTTGGCCGCTTGCCTTCCAAGGCACGCTGTAACAACTCCCAAATTTGTCTTCCAATAAAAAAAACTTACAAACTATGACAAAGCATATATTCGAAGGAATCCACAAGTGCAAGCCAAGAGGCTTCAATCAAGTCAGTGGAAACACCAACTGTTGTCCAAAAGTTTCTGCCATCGGAAGATTCAACTAAAACGCGAACTTTTGCCGCTGTTGCATCTTTTGAATCTATAACACGCACTTTAAAGTCTGTTAGGCGCATATTTTTCACACATGGATAAAAAACTTTCAAAGCCGAACGTAATGCAACGTCCAAGGCGTGAACAGGACCGGCGCCTTCTCCAGCACGAATCGTCATTTCTTCATCAACTTGAATTTTTATCTGTGCAAAAGATGCAGCTGGATTTCCCGGTTGTGGCTGTTCTCCAATCACTTTGTAATATATCAATTTGAAAAATGGTGAGTATTTTCCAAGATTTTTTCTTACTAAAAGATAAAAACTTGCGTCTGCCCCTTCAAACTGATATCCATCTTTTTCTAGTTGCTTAATTTCTTTCAAAATCGCTGTAGTTTCAGGACTTTCCTTTGTTAACTCTGGAGCAATTTTGTTGATTTTTGCAAAAACCGCAGAACGACCAGACACTTCGCTTAGCAAAATCACTCGATCATTGCCAACAGCTTCTGGTTTTATATGTTCATAGGCTGTAGGATTTTTCAAAACTGCATCTGTATGCATTCCCGCTTTATGGGCAAAGGCATTTGTTCCAATATAAGGCATTCCTTGAGACAAAGTAATATTTGAAATTTCTGCTAGTTGCTGACAAAGAGGAGTTAGCCGCTTAATATTTTCCTTTGGCAAACAATTATATCCTAACTTTAATTCAAGATTTGCCATGATTGCAGAAAGATTTGCATTTCCGGTGCGTTCCCCAAATCCTAGCAAAGTTCCCTGTACATGAGCAGCCCCAGCTTGAACAGCCATTAGTGAGTTTGCCACAGCTAAATCCGCATCATTATGAGTATGAATCCCAATATCAGCAAGTCGACCAAGTCGACGAACTACAGTTAGCACAGTTTGGTAAACATCAAGTGGCATACTGGAGCCCTTTGTATCACACAAAGTAATTGTTTTCGCGCCACCCTGAATTGCAGCTTCTAAAGTTTTTAGCGCATATTCGCCGTTTTGTTTCCAGCCTTCAAAAAAATGTTCCGCATCAAAAATCACTTCTTTTCCATGACTTACACAAAACTTCACAGATTCGTAAATCATATCAAGATTTTGTTGCAAACTTGTATGCAAAATATCAGTTACTTGAAAAGCCCAAGATTTTCCAAACAAAGTGACAACAGGTGTGTCTGCTTTTAACAGCGCTAAAAGATTTTCGTCTTTTTCGCATTTTGTATTTTTTCGACGAGTTGAACCAAATGCTGCCAATTTTGCATTTGCCAACTTGATATTTTTCATTTCTGCAAAAAACAACTCGTCCTTTGGATTTGAAGAAGGATTTCCCGCTTCAATATATGTGACGCCAAGTTCATCTAAAATCTGAACAATAGAAATCTTGTCTTGTAGAGAAAAACTTATTCCTTCGCCTTGAGCTCCATCCCGAAGTGTGGAATCTAAAATTGTAACCGTATTTTTTGCGTCCATAGGTTTATGCTAAAATAATAGAAGAATCATGTCAAGAATGATTTTTTCTATATTACTCCGTTATGTTATTAGAGTAAATTAGGTGAAATTTAGATATTTTTTTCAAACTCAAAACAATGAGAACCGGTTCCGCAACCTAAGTCTAAAATAGATTTATTTTTCAAATCTGGCAAAAGAGAAAATAAAGCAGGTGTTTCAAAAATGTTATATGCATTATTTTTGTTTTCTCAGATTTTTTGATACCCTTCAAAAAATGTGTGGTTATCATAAATATTTTGCTGTGACATAAAAATATCCTGTTATTACATTAATTTTTTTTCTGTAAGAAATCTATTTTCCTAAAATTAGTTTTTTACGGACAGTTTTTAACTTACTAGATGAGAAAAACATATTATACGAGGCTAATTCCTAATTCAACAAACTAATTATTTTGACAAATTCTAAAACCGATACCGTGAAGAGGAAAACAACCACCATATTCACCAGAAGTTTTATAATTTGTGTCTGAAAGAAAATCTGTTCCCCTCACTTCTCTAAAAGCAGAGACCTTTATAATAGAACCATGTTGAACATTGTATTCAAACATCCATTCTGTTAAATTCCCTGTTAAATCGTAAAATCCTAAGTGAGATGGAAGTTTTCCGCCAGAAAGGTGAGTTCTATTACTTCCTTTTGTGTATGCACAAGCGGAACTTGAATAACTTGCAAGTTTTGAATAAATCGTATTATTTGAATCATCTTTTCCGCTGGCTGTTTTTGCACATTCCTCGGCTGCATTATATCTGTACCACATATAATTCCCAAAAACCTTTGATTGGGAAAATTCAATTCCATTAGCTGTATCTGTAGTTGTATGTTCATAAAAAGAACCACTTTCATCTCCGGGAACATTTCTTCCCTCAATACAAGTTCCATTTTTTTTCTTTCGTGCAGCGTATTCCCATTCTGCGGTGTATGGCAATCTATAACCATTAGCTTTTGTATTTACATAAGGATTATCAATTTTTCCAGGAGTCATATCCCAGGTTGTATCAGCAAAACCAGTTGTACTTTGAGTTGAATCTCTTAATGGAGTTTTTAAGTTTGCATCAGAATAATAAACTGGAGTTAATTTTAACATTTCACTTAACGCATTACACCAAACAATCGCATCACGCCAAGTTATACTTCCGGCAGGCATTTCTTCTACTTGAGGTTCTCCGCCTTCATTAAAAGCATAATAGACACCAGCGTCATTTCCCTTGGCGTACATTCCCTCAGAACCTTTTCCAATGAAATTATATCCATTTTTTATTGCCCACTGATAAACATGATACCAAGTATTGTAACTTACCATGTATTTTGACATTTTGAATTGTTTTACTTTTACAGGATAAGGTATTTCTACATTTGAACTACTTTTTTTACAATATTGGTTTTCCCCAAGAATTAAATCATCTTCAGTGCGTCCATCTGTGAAATTTATAGCAATCATATCGAATTTTGTATTTTCAGGACAGTTTGGCAACTCAATAGTTGAAAGAGTTGTTTTTATGTATTCACCCTTGATTTCTTCCATCTCCTCAGAATCACCAATTATTTCAGGAACAAATGTATTTTTACACGAAACAAAGCATAAGGATAAAAATAAAACCAATAAAATTTTCATGCTTCCGAAAGTATCTTATATATTTTTTTATGTCAATAAAAGATAATTGTTTTTATTTTTCTAGGCGTTACCCCAACAAAGCTTCGACTCCGCTCAGCTACCGTTGGGGTCGGGCTTTCCGCCATAAACACTAAAAAAACACTCTTGGTATGAGTTCAGATAAGACCAAATAAGTAAAAATATTGGCTTTCTGCCAAGATATTTTGAATTTATCATAGAATTTGGGAATTTTCAACTTGGAAATAGTTGTCTGAACTCATGTTTGTGAGAGGTTTACTTAAAGTGATTACTTAAAGTTTTTTTTGAGGATTAGTGAAATTAAGATGTTCTTTCATTTCTTTCCACGATGATGTATTTATAATTTACAAATAAAGCTTCACGAGCAATTACTAATTCAACTTAAAACAAATATTGCTTAAACCATTGTGCTGTATCTGTATTAAAGTTATAGCCCATATCATCTTTTATAAGAAATCTATACAACATACAAAACATCGGATTCTGTAATTCTTCCTGAGAAAGAGTTTCTTCTTTTGTTACTAAAAAATGTCTGTAAAACAATCTGATTCCATTCTGTATCATTTCTTTAGAAGTTTCGTTTATAAAGCCATATTTACTTAAAGAATCAAAAAAATTAGTAATAAAATATGCAGGGAAAATTTTTCTTCTAAATGTTAAATACAAGTCCTTCCCAGACATGTCAGGGAATGGTTGATATATTAAATTATCATCAGGAAGTAAATCTTCATTCATGAATAATTTTATTACTTTCCAGCTTGGTCTAGAACTTTCACTTTTAGTCCATCTATTAATCAGGATTTTTAAGTCTGTAGAGTCCTTTTCATCAATTTCATATTTTTTATCATTCCAATACTGAAAAAGCTGTTTTTTATCCTTAACAAGTGCAAGGAATAAATCAAATACACCTTCCAACGGTTCAACAATTTTTGTGTATTCATTAGATGGAAGGTAAAAATTAAACTGATATACAGCTGCAACAATAGACTCAAAACGACTATTTATTTTTGTAAATACTTCTTGAGCTGAACGTTTATAAGCATTACAAATTGAATACATAATTGTATATTCACAAAACTCACTGTCAGGAATTACATTTTGCGGAGTAAATTGAATTGCATGCAGATAAGGAATAAGTAAATCTAAAATAGCATACTTATCCCAAGTGTTTATGTAATCTTTTTTAAGTGCCCAATCTGCAAAGTCATCTAAGATATCTATAATACGTTGAAAATTTGTGTCATGAATAATATCAAAATCATATTCGATTTTTAATAATTTCTGAATTTCTTTTTTTCGTGCTTCCCAGTTGTACTCATAGAAATCCTTCATTGCATCCTGGCCAATTGCGTCAATAAAAAGTTTAATAATTGTATTTGCTGTAAGTTTCATAACAGCCTCCTTATTAAAGTATGCTTGAATTGTAAATTACAATTACATTGAAGTCATAACTTTTTAGGGAAAATTTATTAAACCTCATTTATTTTTCTGGCTTCAAGTTAAATACAAGTTCATTCTTATCTTTTCCATACGCATCAAATACTTTATTTAATATTCTCATTTTGGCATTTGTTGAGTTATGAGTGTAAAGGTAAATATCTGTATCTATTTTAAACCAATCTCCTTGTTTCTCTGTGTTTGAGATGACTATATATTCATAATTTTCATCTGCGGCGAGTATTCTAATCTGACTGGAATCTTCATCGTAGATTTGTTTTATTACATCGGTAAACATTTCTACCCAGGAGAAAACTCCGCGTTCTTTTATGCTTCCATATGAATACGAAACAAGTGTTCTTCCAGCCAGGACTTCATCATCGTCTAAAGGAAACAATTCACATATAGATTGAAAATTTATAATTTCTATCGGATTCTCTATTCTTTCATAATCTATTGATTGATCGTTAAATTCATTGATTTCCTTTGAAATTACATTATTATTGGAATTATCACTATTTTCTGGATATATTGAATTTATTTTGTTTGTATAAATACCTTCTTGTTCTTTTTGACTTCCATCTATAGGGCATGCTAAACGACTCATATCCTGAGTCTCAATATCATTAGCATATTTAGGGATTTTTTCATTAATTGGAAGCAAAGAAATGACTCCTAAAAACAAAGAAACAAGACCTATAAATAATGAAATAAATCCAAGCTTAAATGGTGCTCTAATTTCTGGTGCAAAATGATTCCAATAATATAAAATCTTATTTGATGGATAAAGAATTATATCAGTTTTTGCTTCTGTATCTGTAAGTATATATTTTGCATCCCTATCCACATATAAAATATCTTTAGCCAAAACAGTTCTAAAAGTACCTCTCCAAATTCTATACACAGAACACTTTGTTTTTTTTGAATAAATTTTAACTACTTTTCTTTTCCAAGGAAGTTTTTCTTTACCCTGAATTTTTTTATTAAATAGTTTGTTATATACATCAGGAGTAGTATATAAATACCAATTATCTACATATTTTCCATTTTTTTCCAATATTGTTTTGGCATTATTTGCATCCGAAGGTTTAAATTCGCTGCATATTTCATATTCTTTTTCAATTTTC
>JAZQUR010000022.1:0-13479 GCA_045631425.1 Treponemataceae bacterium
TGCATCTTTTCTAAAATTTTCAAAACTGATAATATAGCCCTTATATTTTGAAAAATTGATTTTAGGACTAAAAAAAATATGACAATTCAATTATCAGATCATTTTACATATAAAAAATTATTGCGATACGTTTTACCATCAATTTTAATGATGAATTTTACATCCCTTTATTGCATTGTTGATGGACTTTTTGTTTCTAACTTTGTTGGAAAATCAGCCTTTGCTGCCATCAATCTTATGATGCCAATTCTTATTGGGGTTAGTACTGTAGGATTTATGCTTGGTTCTGGTGGAAGTGCTATTGTTTCAAAAACCTTGGGTGAAGGGGAAAAGGAAAAAGCAAACAAATATTTTTCTATGATTATTTACACCGCAATAATCTTTGGCACACTTATTTCTACTGTGGGATTTATTTTGGCAAAACCTTTGGCTAGTTCCTTTGGGGCAGAAGGTGATTTGCTTTCAAATAGTGTAATTTATGCACGAATTCTCTTTGTATTTACACCGGCATATATGCTTCAAGTAATGTTTCAGAGCTTTTTCGTTGTGGCAGAAAAACCTCATTACAGTTTACGAATCACTTTGGTAGCTGGTTTTGCCAACATGATTTTAGATTATGTGTTCATTGGTTTATTTCATTGGGGAATTGAAGGAGCAGCCTTTGCCACAGGAATTGGATATTGTATTGGTGCTGGGGTTCCGCTTTTTTACTTTGCACGAAAACACAATTCAAGTCAGCTTAAACTTTGCAAAACACGATTCTACGGAAAAATCCTTCTTAAAACCTGCACAAACGGTTCTTCAGAAATGGTAACAAATCTTTCTTCTTCAATTGTGGGAATTTTGTATAATCTTCAGCTTATGAAATATGCAGGGGAAGATGGAGTTGCGGCTTACGGAGTTTTGATGTATGCAGGTTTTATTTTTGCAGCAATTTACATTGGCTATTCCATGGGAAGTAGTCCAATTGTGAGTTTTCATCAAGGGGCAAAAAATTACGATGAACTAAAAAATATGTTCAAAAAAGGTCTTTCTCTAATGATTTTAGGCGGAATTATTTTTGTTACAATCGCAGAGATTTTCACCCGTCCCCTTGTATCGATTTTTGCAGGTTATGATGAAACATTATTAAAAATGACAGTTCACGGAGCACGAATCAGTTTGCTTTCATTTTTGTTTGCGGGAATTAATACTTGGGGAAGCGGGTTTTTTACCAGTTTAAACGACGGATTAGTTTCTGCAATTATTTCCTTTTCAAGAATGTTTGTTTTTCAAATTGTTTCGATTTTAGTTTTTCCCTTGATTTTTGGTTTAGACGGAATTTGGTTTGCCCAAGTTAGTGCAGATTTTCTTGCAGTCATTGTGACATTGGGATTTTTGCTAAAACTTCGGAAAAAATACGGATATTAGTTTTTGGTGAAAACTCGAAAAAACTAATTTATATAAATTCTGAAAAATAAAACAGATAAGGAACGGATAAAATGGCTTATTTAAATTTTTTCGGTTTAATTCTAATGATTCTCATAATGATTCCAAATATCATTTACGCAATAAAATGTAAGGGTGATTTTGGGAAGTTGCCACAAACTAAATTTTGGAAAATCTTAGAAGCCTTTGAACAAATTGGTCGTTATGGTTGTTTTGCCTGTATGATTTTTAATATCCCCGGAACTTATTTTGGATTTACTTCTGTTAATTTATTTTCAACTTATCTTATTGTGAATTTTGTCCTTGTTTTTGCTTATTGTATTGTGTGGATTTTTTGGTTTAAAAAAAATAATTTGTTTAGAGCTGTTGCTCTTTCAGTTCTTCCGTCCTTTGTGTTTTTTTTCAGTGGGATTTTAAGTCGTTCACTTTTGTTGACTTTTTCTGCATTGATTTTTGCCCCTTGTCATGTTGCAATTTCTGTAAAAATGTGTGATGAATAAAACTAAAATAATGCTTATCTTCCACCCAAACAAAGGATTGTAGCAACGTCAGAGGCATTCTAGGCTACTTTGTAAATTGCAATCAAAAAAATCTCCCCATAAAACAAAAAAATTACCTTTTTTAGAAAATATATATCACGAAAAAATCTATTATCCCCAAGAGAAAAATCCTGCTTTATACTTATTTTATGTGACATTTATGTGACAACTTTTTTTGGAGGATTTATAAATGAAGGAAAACTACAAACCACTTTTTACACCTTGGAAGATTGGAAATGTTGAAATTAAAAACCGTATCGTTATGACTTCTATGGGTGGAACTTCTATCTTTGGATGGCTTGAACCAAATCACTTTGATAAAGAAGCTGCTAACTTTCTTTTGGAACGAGCAAAAAATAATGTTGGATTGATTTTACCGGGAATCGCACCACTTCGAGACACTCTTGGTGGAAAATGGCTTTATCAAGGGAAAGGCAAATTCAAACAACTTAAAAAATTTATGGACGAATACCATAAAACTGGAGCAAAACTTTTTATTCAGTTGACTGCTGGTTTTGGTCGAAGTCTTGCTATGAACGACATCATGGTTAAAGGCGCAAAAAATAAGGCTTTGGGCTTTGTGTTAAAACCAATTTTGAATGTTGACCATTTGAACGCAAGTTGTAGTGCAACTCCAAATCGTTGGGACGAAGAAATCATTTCTAAAGAACTTACAAAAAAAGAAATCAAAAAAATGGTTGATGCTTTTGCTAAAACTGCAAAACTTTGTATGGACGCTGGTGTTGACGGTGTTGAAGTTCACGCTGTTCACGAAGGTTACCTAATCGACCAATTTACAATGAAATATACAAATCATCGTACAGACGAATACGGTGGAAATTTTGAAAACCGTTATCGTTTCCCTGTGGAAATTGTTCAAGCAATTAAAGCTGCCTGTGGTAAAGATTTCCCAGTTTCTCTACGTTATTCAGTTGTTTCAAAAACTAAGGGTTACGGAAAAGGTGCTTTACCAGGTGAAGATTATGTAGAAGCTGGTCGTGATATGGCAGAAAGTGAAAAGGCTGCAAAATATCTTCAAGACGCTGGCTACGATATGCTTAACTGTGATAACGGAACTTATGACGCTTGGTATTGGGCTCACCCACCAATGTACATGGATCAAAACTGTAACTTAGAAGAAGTTAAACACATCAAAAAATTTGTTGATATTCCAGTTGTTTGTGCTGGTCGTATGACTATGGATGTGGCAAGTGACGCTGTAGGAAAAGGTGAACTTGATGCTATGGGTGTTGCTCGTCCTTTCCTTGCTGACCCAGAATGGATTACAAAAACTATAAATGATGATGAAGCTAGTATTCGTCCTTGTATTTGTTGTCACAATGCTTGTTTCAATATGGCTCACTACAAAGGTGTTGCAAATGACCAAAGCCTTTCTGACAACATGGGAATGGCTCGTTGTGCAATCAATCCACAAACAATGCAACACAACAAGTTCAAAATCGTAAAAGCTAAAAAAGCAAAAAAAGTTGCTATCGTTGGGGCTGGTATCGGAGGAATGGAAGCAGCTCGTGTTTTAGCTTTGCGTGGTCACGTTCCTGTAATTTTTGAAAAATCTGACAAACTTGGTGGTGTTTTCAATGCAGCCTCTGCTCCTTATTTCAAAGAAAAAGATAAGGAACTTTTGGCATGGTACGCAAAAGAATTAAAAGATTTAAACATCGAAGTTCGCTTTAATTCTGAAATCACTTCAAAAGACCAACTCAAAGATTTTGATGATGTAATCGTTGCAAGTGGCGCAGAAGCTAATCGTCCTCGCATTCCAGGCTTAGAAAAATCTATTGAAGCTTGTGATTATTTGTACGGAAAAGAAGTTGGAGACAAAGTTATCATCATTGGTGGTGGACTTTCTGGCTGTGAAATTGCCTACGACTTGTTCAAAAAAGGCAAAACTCCAATCATCGTAGAAATGAAAAATGACCTTATCGCTGTAAAAGGCGTTTGTCTTGCAAACTCTTCATTCTTGCGTGATTTCTTTGAACTAAACAAAGTTGAAGTTCATCTTGAAACTGCTTTAGTAAAAGTTACTGATACTGGAGTTGTGGTTCGTGGAAAAGATGGCAAAGAATTTGAAATTGCAGGAGACACAGTTATCACTTCTATGGGATATCATCCAAAACCAGCTTTGGAAGGCGCAAAACTTATTGGGGACTGTAAAAAAGTTGGAAACCTTCGAACCGTTGTTTGGGGCGCATGGAAAGTTGCAATGAAAATCTAAGTTTAAGGTGGAAGAATTATGTATCAATATAAAATGAAGCTCACAGACGAGCAAAAAGCAATTTTGGAAGGCAAAGAAGGCGAAGTTAAAGCCAAGGTTATGGAAACAATCGTTCGTTATGGTGATATGTTTGAAGCCACTGAACTTGTAAAAGTAACCCACGGACAAGGCCACTTGGTAACTTCTTTTGGATTAAAACTTTTAAAGCCAGTTTACCGTGTAATGGACGAATTGATTGGAGCTGGTTTGAAAGTTGAAGAAGGCTTTACAATGGACCCTCGCCCAACTGACTTTGCAAATGTATCATACAATTTGCTTGATAAAATCTTATTTAAAACTGCTTTGTACGGAAAGCAAAAATATTACGAAGATCAGCTTACAAAACTTGGGCTTGTTCGTCAGGACGGTTTCAGCTGTGCTTGTTATTTTGATGAAATGGGCAATATTCCTAAAAAAGGCGATATTCTTTCTTGGGCTGAATCTAGTGCTGTAAACTATGCAAACTCAGTTTTGGGCGCACGCTGTAACCGTAACTCTGGAATGATTGATATTTTCGGTTCGATTTTAGGTTATGTTCCAAAATTCGGACTTTTAACTGACGAAGGCCGAAAAGCAAAATGGAAGGTAACAATCAACACAACTAAAAAGCCACTTCCACAGATTTTAGGTTCTGCAATCGGTATCAAAGTTATGGAAGATGTTCCTTATATCGTGGGCTTGGACAAATGGCTTGGAACTGAATTAACTGACGATGTAAAATCCTATCTAAAGGATTTTGGGGCTGCAACTGCTTCAAACGGTGCTGTTGGTTTGTATCACGCAGAAAACCTAACTCCTGAAGCTGTGGAAATGGGAACTTCTTTGCTTGAAGAAAACTACCAAGAATATGTAATTGATGATGCAGAACTAGAACGTATCTATAAATCATATCCTGTGATGTGGAAGCATCCAGAAAAAGAAGGAACTTTGGCATTTATCGGTTGTCCTCACCTTTCTAAAGCTCAACTTAATGAATGGGCAGACAAGATTCTTGAAGGCTTAGCAAAATCTGGCAAAAAGAAAGTTACTTGCCAAACTGTGGTTTGTACAGCTCCACCTGTTTTAGAAGAATTTGTTAAAACTGAAAAATACAAAAAACTTATTGCAACTGGAGTTGAAGTAACATACATTTGTCCGTTGATGTATACATCAAATCCTTTAACAAAGAGTCGTTGTATTATGACTTGTTCAAACAAACTTCGCACTTATTCTGTGGCTCGTTATTACAAAGATGATGAATTGCTCAATATCATTGTGGGCTTGGATAAATAAGGATTTAAGGAAGGTACGATATGAAAGAATTTAAAGGACGCGTAATTAACGGTGGATATTATAAAGGTGAAGCAGTTGTTTCAAGACAAGGTGTAAACACTTTGGCAACTTTCCAAAAATCAGCTTTGGCAAATGCAAAACAAGTAATCGTTGCAGACCAAAACAACCCAGACATTTTTGAAAAAAACATCACAGGAAAGGCTCTTTGTTTGCCACAAACAATCGGTTCCACAACTGGTGGAATGATTATCCAAGTGATTTGTTCCATGGGGATAAATCCTTCTTGTTTGTTGTTTTCAGAACACATTGACTCACTTGCTGGTGCTGGTGTTATTTTGTCAGTTGTTTGGGAAAACTCAAATCTTATCGCCATCGACCAACTTGGAAAAGAGTTTTTGGAAACTGTAAAAACTGGGGATACTATCGAAGTTACAGAAGACGGAATCGTTCGTATTTTGTAGTTTCGGCTAATGTTGAAAATAAAAACGCACTTTGGGGATTTCCTTGAAGTGCGTTTTTTTTAGGGGAGGAGATATAGTAAATATTCTGAATAGAAATAATTAGTGTTGAAAAATTAATAATTATCTAATAATTTAGTTCCTGATAGAAGTTTTCTTGCAGTACCAATTATAGTTTCTAAATCAGGATCTGCACCAAATTCAATAAATCTATTTATTATGTATTCTGCAATAGGACGATATTCTTGCTTTTCTTTCCCAGACCAAATAAACCTGTTAATAATTGTTACAGCAAAAACTGTGAGTGAATTTATATTATTTTCATCATTTTTTAAGCTTTCATTAATTATTTCTGGATAATCATCAAAAATCATTATCAGCGTTTCCCATGAATTGTACGCTATTAAGTTGTAAATCAAATTATTTTTTACTTGATAAGTACTGTCTTCATATTTCATAGAATAAAACCCAAATTCTTCATTTAACGGCTCTGCACCCCTTATTAATAACTTTTTACATGTATCAATATCATTATGTTGTCCTGCAAAAACCAATGCTGTAGAAAAAAGATGTTCATTGTCGCTTGTTCGTGTATAATCTTTTATATAATCAACATTATCAGTACGAGATATAAGTAAATCAATTATTTTGTCTAATTCTTCAATTTGTTGCTTCCATAGAGGCCGAAAGTATCCATAATTTTCATAGAACCAAATTTCATTTTCTTCTGTAATATTTTTTTCTTCTTGATTTCTGTGATACCAATATTCATTAATACCTTCTGGCCTTGGATTAGAATCTTTATATTCTTTATAGATTTGTTCTCTTGTGAAATGGCATGGATTTTTTCTAATTTTATGGGGTATATTTATGTCTTTTTGTAAGCGAATGTATTCTTCTATTTCTAAAGAAACTGGTTGCTTTCGTTCTATTGCATACATCAACGGAGAAATAGGATTTTCAATTTTGTAATTTTGAAATTCCTTTTCAGGAATCTTATCTACTAATTTTTTCACAAAATCGAAATTAAAAGAATCTATTGCATATTTCAGTGTTGGAATACAATTCCCAAATTGTAGTTCTGATTCATAATCTATTTTATCAATAAGTAAATTGATTATTTCCTCCAGTTTCAAAATTATTTTTATGTTTTTCTGTACAACTTCTGTTAAATTAAATTTTTTCAATACACTATTTAATATATCTTCTGCATTATCAATTGTTGGTGGTAATTTTTGTTTTAAATCATTTAAATTAACAAAATGTATTCTTGTATATTTGTATATTTTTAGTAATTCACATAAAGGAGTTTCTCCTTCAAAAGATACTTTAGAAACTTCTAGAAGGTTATCTGCATCTTGAATCCATTCTTTTGCTAAATCCAACAATCTTTCATCGTTAAGAGAATATTTAAAACACAACGAAAGCGGGGGAAAAAGTTGTTTCTGTTTTGAATTATGACTGTTATCTTCTGAAATCGCTTCCTTTAGAAATATTAATGTATTTCGTTGTTTATATGTTTTTAGATTTTTCAGTTTATCGTATAACTGTTCTTTTATGTATGATTCTATATTATCATTAGGAATTTCAAATTCTATTTCGTATTTGTTTTTGAATTCATTTTCATAATATGATTGTGCACCTTCTTTATTAGAAAAAAATTCAGGTGGGAAATATTTTTGAAATAAATCTATAGAATCTAATACTTTAGAGTGTGCAAACTCAGAGGAATCTGGAAATAAATCTATCGCATTACCGAAATTTAAGAATTTTTTTGAATTACAACTAGTTGGATTTATTTGCCCCGAGTCTTTATTATATGATTTTATTACAGTTGTATAATTTGCATCTAAATAGTTTGTTAAAACAAAGCCTCTTATGAGGAAATCTTCTAAATAATCTCCCGCAAGATATTTATGTTCAAAAGCTTCATTAAAACACTTTTCTGCATTTAATAAATTCACATCTTCATCTTTAAGCTTAGAAAAATTTCTATGAGTAAGATAAAATAACGCTTTGAAATATGGATAAAAAAAAGGAGCAACATGGGGAATATCTTTTTTCATTTTTTCTAAAAAAAGATCAATAATATCTTCTGAAATTTTGTTAAATGCTATTTTACTTAATTCAAAAATTATTCCAGGTTCTTTTTTTCCATAAAAAGGATTTACTTTTTTTTGATGAAAATATTCTAGAGAATTTTCAAAAAAAACATCAGGTGTATTATTTGAATTGCAATATTGATTTAATTTGTCTTTAATAAAATTAAAATCATCATCTGTTAAATCAAAATTTTTCTTGGCAGATTCAATAGAATTTTTCAATAGATATTTTAATATAAATTTTTGTTTTAGTTCTGATGAACACTCCTTAATAATTTTTTCTAAAAAGTTCCAAGGTGGACTTAAATCACTTTTTTTTGATTTAGATATATTTTTTTTTGCAATTTCATAATCAAAAAGTTTTTCATACATTTTTTCAAGTGAAGAACAATTAAGTTCTGTTTTTAATTCTTCAAATAGAGATTGATATGTAAAGTTATTATTCATTATTGTCAAAAGATTTTTTATAGTTTTTATATCTTTTTTCTCTGATATTTTTTCTATACTAAAAATTGCTTGAACAACTTTAAGGAAGACAAAATATTGTGTCTTACATCCTGCAGGAATTGGTAACTCATTTGGAGAAAATCTTTTTAGAGATTGATAAAATGAACTTGCAAAATTATATATGACATCACTAATATACAAACAATTTTCATCTATCAAATAATCTTTCTTAAGTTTCTCTATAAAGGTACCCCACAAAGAAAACATACTTTCATGTGAATATAAAATATAATGCAAATAATCTTTCGTTTCTTCTTTACAATATCTATCCCATTTTTTTCTACAACTATCTTTATCAATTGTTGGTATTTCATGGTTATTCATTTTCACAGAAGCAATTTCATATAACAAATCATCACCAAGAATATCTCGTAAAAAAGATTGAACTTGACCTAGCATTGGTAAACCATACTGTTCGTTTCCCATAAGATAACCTCAAAATAAAAATGTCCGAAAATTGCTATTAAAATATCACTAATGAACAAATACTATTGTAATTAGCTAAAACAAGTTCATGTAAACAAAATGATTTATTGTTCATCACTTGTTTTATTATACCATATTTTTTCAAGGAGGTCATCAATGCCAAAAACATCAATTTCAAAACCAGGAAATCCTTTTCACAGTACAGGAGGAAATTTTCCATCAAAGACTGGAAATCTAAGTGGAGGAAACAGAGGTAACAATCCACCTGCAAAGTCTGGAACAAAATCAGGTAAAAAATAAGAAAAAAATCGGAGAGAGTTTTTTTTCTTGAACAATTTATATTGTAGTCTAAAAAATCTACAAACAAAGGAGATAATACTTATGGATTATGAAAACAAAATTGCTATTTTTTTTGATGCAGAAAATATACCTGCAAAAAAGGTTTCACTTATAATTGATTCATTATCAACTAAGGGAGAGATTTTGTCCCAAAAAGCCTATGCTGATTGGTCAATTCCTACTACAAAATCATGGAAAGATGAACTAGATAAAACACCTATTACTGCTATTCAACAATTTCATCATAACGAAAAACAAGCTGTTGATAAATTAATAATGATGGATGCTATTCAAACAGCTACAAAAGATGAAAAAATCAATACTTTAGCCATTATTACTTCTGATAATGGATTTCATTGTTTGGCATTACGACTAAGGGAAATAGGAAAAAGAGTTATTGGAGTAGGAGAAAAAGATAAATGCAACTCTATTTAGATAAAAGCATGTAATGAATTTTTGTACATTGAAGACTTGGATGATAAAGATGAGGATGTTTTACTAGATGACAAAGAAAAAATAGAGGAGCCAGGATTCAAAGACTTTTCCTTAGAAAAATTTTTGGAAAATGCTTATGAGTTAACTCCCTTTTATAACAAAAAAAATGTAAAACTCGTATCACAATTATGGGACACAATTTATCGTTTAAAATCAGATTTTAATGCAAAAGATTATGGAGTCAGAACTGCTTTACAATTACTACGAAAATTCGATAAAAAGTTTTCAATTACAGATGACGGAAAAAATCAGTCTACTTTCTTTGTTGAAAAAATAGAAATTGAAGATAATTTATCACGAAAAATTGGATTTGTAAAACTCCGTAAGAAAAATTATAGGATATTAACTGCAGACGATGGTTCAGGTGATTACTTTTTCTATATGGGGGAAATTAATCCAGAATTTAAAAATGAAAAACTTGATAAAGGTACAAAAGTTGATTTCAAAGTTGTTAATAATCCCGAGGATAACGGAGGATTTAACAACAAAAATGGTCGCGCCACCGATGTAATTATCATTTAACCTAATAGCGTGAGATCATGAAGATAATAAATGAACAGGAGTAATTTATGTACGGAGCAATGTTTGCAGAATATATCAGAAAAATCTTAAAAGGCACATATACTTCCCCAGAGGCACTGACTTTGAATAATATGAGTTCAGCAATTTTCGAAGGAATTGTTAAAGCAGGTAAAAACACCGACGAATTATCAATAAAAGAAAGTTTGTATAATTCATTAAAAAAATATGACGGAATAAGTGATAGATACGTATCAAAAGAATATTGTGTAAAAGGGATTGCTTCAGTTGGATGGTTTTTCAATTCTTTGGAAAAAACAAGGGAAGTAACTCGTTTGGTTGGGGAAGTTACAAAAAATTATCCTTCTCAAATTAAGGATGCTGAAATTATTTCTAGCATTATATATTTATCTAGAAATGGTTATTCAAAGTCAGAGATAAACAAGTACCTTGAGAAAGAATTTAGTTTTGATAAACGAAACGAAGATATTGTTAGTAAAGCTTTTTCAATCTTTTTTGATCTAGGTGATTCAAAAGCGTTTGGGGAAGTTTTAGGCAATAACCAGATTGAAAGCGATTTGCTTGTTTGTTTGGTAGCTGCAATGTCTGAAGCTTTCTTCCCAGATTTTGAAAGTGTTTACGACTCGAGGGGGTGGGTTTCTTTATTCACTAGAATGAATTATCGATTTCTTCAGAAGTTTGACAAAATTCAGGAACCTTTACAAGCCAAATTGAAAAATATAAGACAGCAAACTAACTAAATCAATCCGCACTTTGGGGCATTTCTCAAAGTGCGTTTTTTTGTTTTGTGGAGATACAAAATTATTCTAAAATATCGCAGTTTAAATTAGTAAAAACTCTAAAATATCGCAGTTTTATTTGACAAAAACTCTAAAATATCGCACTATATAATTATGACAAGAGAATCCATAGAAACTGCATTACGCGAACAAAAAGACGAATTTGAAGAAAAAAAACAACAAGATTTTTGCTCACGTTCAGAGGAAGAATTGGTAAATCTAAATAGCAATCTTGCTCAAGTTGTAATTGGAATTAGAAGAAGTGGCAAATCAACTTTATGCATGAATGTGATAAAAAAATCAAAAATAAACTTTGCCTACGTAAACTTTGATGATGAACGATTCAGTTCTATTAACTCAGATGATTTAAATGCAATTCTTGAATGTCTATATAAAATTTATGGTGATTTTAATCATCTTTTTTTAGATGAGATTCAAAATATTGATTCTTGGTACCTTTTTGTAAATAGACTTTTGCGCTCAGGAATGCATTTGCTTATTACTGGCTCAAATGCAAAACTTCTAAGTGGCGAATTGGCAACTCATCTTACCGGTCGTTACATGCAAACTGAATTATTTCCCTTTTCTTTTGCAGAATACTGTGGATACAAAAAAATAGATACCAATCACAGCACAACAAAAGAGAAAGGTCTTCTACAAGCCGCTTTTTCAGAATATTTAAAAGAGGGTGGATTTCCAGAATTATTAGAAGAAACTCGTAAGCAATCTTATATAAACACTCTTGTAAATAATATCCTCATAAATGACATAGAAAAAAGATATTCCATAAAATATAAAGCTGCATTTGAACAACTTGCAAATCATCTATTAAACAACGCACCTTCTTCAATCAATTATAAAGATTTGCAACAAACCTTTGGATTAAAATCCGATCATACAGCAGAAAATTATGTAAGTTATTGTAAATATGCATATTTAGTATGTGGTCTACATAAATATTCAGCAAAAAGCAAAATTCGAATTCGTGATGAAAAGGCGTACGCGGTTGATGTAGCTCTTATGAATAACAGACAAAATTCCTTTGCAGGGGAAAATCTTGGTTGGCGACTTGAAACAATAGTTTTTATTGAATTACTTCGTCGCTATAGAAATCAAGGATTTGATATCTATTATTATAATGAAACAGCAGGAGAATGTGATTTTGTAATTTGCCAAGGAAAAACTGTTTACCAACTAATTCAAGTGAGTTTTGATATTTCTTCTCCGAAAACTTTTAAGCGAGAAATAAATGGACTTTTACTTGCTTCTGAAAAAACAGGGTGTAATAATCTTTTGTTAATTACAGATCATGACGAAATGCAAATTACAAAAGATAATAAAAATATTTCGGTTACAAGTGCCTATAGCTGGTTGGTTGAAAAGTAAGAAAATATAAAATATTGAAGAAATAATATGAAATTGAATGAAATAGACGTGCCTTGACCGTACGTATTCAGAATTAAGAATTAAGAAAAAGCACAGCTTGGGGAGTAAATGCTCTTGGGGCTGTGCTTTTTTAGATTTTTGCTCAACAACTTGTTTTTACTAAAAAATGATGAAAAATCTATGGCTGTTTAGTTTTTTATCCCTTAATTTTAAGAAATATCCACTTCTCTTTTCAATTAATGAACAAGCTTTGAAATTTCTTTTGCAAGTTTTTTATACCGAAAGAACCCCGAAAAGAAAAACAGTGAAAAAACGATAAAAGCTGTTAATAAGGCTGTTAGGACATTTTTGGATTGTTGAAAAAATATTGGAAACATATAAGTTGTAAGCAAAAGGTAACTATAACAGGTGTTGCATTTTAATTTAACAACTCGATTTTCTGTATCTATTGAGATTATTCCATGGAGATTTTCAAAGTCATTACGGAAGAAACCAAAACTAAAAAATTTCTTTCGAAAAAAGAAAGTATTTTCATCAAAGCATTTTCCCTTGTAATGAGCTACACTCTCTGTTTTGTCCATAAAGTTAATAAAATTATTAATGTTGTTTAAGGTGAAATCTGAATTTGAATATTCAAATGTCTTATTAAAAATATAAAATCCATATAAAAAATAGTAGCGATTCCATAATTCAGAAAAAACAAATTCAACTAATGCGATTATAAATAATAAATATATAAAAATGCTCATTTTTTATCCTGAATATAAAAGTGGTAAATAACCTAAAAAAATTATTCCCAAAAACATAACTAACTGATTATAGCATAAATACAGTGATGTTTGTGAAAATCCTTTATTCATTTATTTTCTGATATATTCTTTCACTTTCTTCCAAATTTCTTTCCTTTGATAAATCATAAAAAATAGGATTTTT
>JAZQUR010000023.1:0-2092 GCA_045631425.1 Treponemataceae bacterium
GTTTAAATGGTTGAAGCGTCCTCTTAAAGATAATGTTCTTTCCAAATGGCAAAAGCTGTTCTTCTTAGGTAGATTATCTGCACAACATTATCAAGAATCTCTATTTTCTTTTAAATAAAAATGACTCCCGTAGGCTGAAAAGCTTGCGGGAGTTTTTAGAAACTTGACTTTTAAAAACGGAGTATGTAAAATAAATATAGAAAGAGTGCTACCGATAGACGGTTAGCCCTTATAACTAGTTGTTAAAAAATAACTGCCAAGTTTTGCGGACTGGGGCGGTTATTTTTTTGCACTTTTTCCAATTGAAAATCCTATCATCAGAGCTGTTAAGGCTAAGCTTACAATAGCAACAGTTTCTAGTATATTCATATGGTTCACCCCCCTTGCTAAATGCAAGAGGGCTGCAAACCCTCTTGCGAGGGCTAACCGCCTACCGTTATGGTAGCACCTGTAAATATTCTATCAGAACAAACTGAATAAATCAAACAAAAGTTCAAGATAAAAAACAAAGGAATTCTTTGTAATACCGTTTTTCATACTCCCGTAGGCTGAGATGCTTGCGGGAGTTTTTGTGTTTAGGAAAATAAAATGCATTATTGGCTGCCAGAATGGTATAATATAAC
Organism: Treponemataceae bacterium; assembly: GCA_045631425.1. Lineage (GTDB taxonomy): Bacteria > Spirochaetota > Spirochaetia > Treponematales > Treponemataceae > Treponema_I. Next base: position 624 of record JAZQUR010000023.1, read on the forward strand.
AAATGCTAAAGAAAGAGATGATTCGATGAAACACTATGAAGTAGTTGCTGCAGTTATTGAATATGATAACAAAATCTTATGTATGCAACGCGATAAAGCAAAGTTCGATTATGTTAGTTATAAATTTGAATTTCCTGGTGGAAAAGTAGAAGCTGGCGAAGAAAACCACAACGCTTTGGCACGCGAACTTAACGAAGAAATGGATATGAATGTTAACATTAGTGCAGAAGATTACTTGCTGACTGTTGACCATACTTATCCGGATTTTGCAATTACGATGCATGCTTATTTGTGTAAGGTTGAGAAACCTGATTTTGTGATGAAAGAGCACATTTCTTTTAAATGGTTGCCCGTTGGAGAGCTTGATACTTTAGATTGGGCGGAAGCTGATAAACCGATTGTGGAGTATTTGAAAAATAGATAGAAGGTTGTTTTATGAATAGGGAAGAATTGGCTGTTTGTTTAGAAGCAGGGTTTATAGATTTTAATATTGACGAAAAGACAAACGAAAGATTTTTACCAAAGATTTTGACTAATAATCAGAAGCAACAGGTAAAAGTATTAGAATCTTTGTTGAGTGAATTGAAAAATTGTGATGAATTTTTCTTTTCTGTTGCCTTTGTTACTAACAGTGGTATCGCTTGTTTAGCTGATGCTTTAAATGAATTGCAAAATAAAAATATAAAGGGCAAAATTTTAGCTTCTCAATATCAAAACTTTACTGAACCTCGTGCTTTACGCAGATTATTAAAATTCCCTAACATAGAAGTAAAAATTATTACAGCTGACTATAATTTCCACGCAAAAGGTTACTTGTTTCATAAGAAAGCTAAACCTGAGCAAAATCTGGAAGATAGCTACAATATGATAATTGGCAGCAGTAACTTAACTCAAACTGCTCTTACTGTAAATCGTGAATGGAACGTACAACTTTCTTCTATGAAAAATGGTGCGTTGATTAAACAAATGCAACAAGAGTTAGAGCAAGCTTGGGAAGATGCTACTGTTGTTGATGAAGCTTGGATTTCTGCTTATGAAACTATTTATAAAGAAGCGAAGTCTTTGCGTAGAAAAGACAATACTAGAATTATTAATTTGTATCAAGTTAATCCTAATAAGATGCAAGTTGAAGCATTGTCTAGTTTAGAAGCTTTAAGAAAAAATGATAAAGATAGAGCTTTGTTAATTTCTGCAACTGGTACTGGTAAAACTTTTCTTTCTGCGTTTGACGTGAAAGTAGTTGCACCTAAACGATTCTTATTTGTTGTGCATCGTAATCAAATTGCAAGAAAAGCAAAAGAAAGTTTTGAAAAGATTATTGGTCAAGATGTAGAAATGGGTATGTTTTCTGGTAGCGATAGAGAATTGGAAAAACCGTATCTTTTTGCTACTGTGCAAACCTTATCAAGAGAAGAACATTTGAAAAAGTTTGCTCCAGACCATTTTGATTACATAGTAATTGACGAAGT
>JAZQUR010000024.1:0-3275 GCA_045631425.1 Treponemataceae bacterium
CCCCAGCCTTCCAAGCTGGAGACGTGGGTTCGATTCCCATCATCCGCTTCAAAACTACTGAGTAAAATCAGTAGTTTTTTTTTGCTCAAATCAATTTTGTATAATATTAACGGTTCCATGAAATCTTTACATCAACAAAAAAAAAGGTATTACAACTTAGGATAATCCTCTAAAATTGCAATACCTTTTTAGCATCAACATATAACTATTTTATAAGTTAAAAATCATCTTTTATTTCTTCAATTACTTTTTTAGCAACTGCTTGTTCCGCTTCTTTTTTGCTTTTTCCTTGCTCAGGCCCGTATACCTTGCCATTTACTTCTACAGTTACCCAAAAAATCATATCGTGATCCGGGCCTGTTTTTTTAACAAGATTATAAGTTGGACACTGCTTATATTTTTTCTGATACATTTCCTGAAGCATAGTCTTAAAATCTTTGTGGTGACGATTTTCCCAAACCTTTTCGATTTCAGGTACCAAAAGCTTTAATATCAATTTTTCAACCTTTTGAAACCCAGAATCAAGATAGTAAGCACCAAAAATCGCTTCCACAGCATCTGCCAAAATAGCCTTCTTTTGACGCCCTCCAGAGTGTTCCTCGCCTTTTCCCAAGGACAAACACTTATCAACCCCAATTCTCACCGCAATATCGCTTAGAGTCACCTCAGAAACCACAACAGACTTGATTTTTGCCAAATCCCCTTCTGGATGATCACTCATTGAATCATAAAGATAAGTCGCAACTACCATTCCAAGAACAGAATCCCCAAGAAATTCTAGTCTTTCGTTATTTAGAAGAAAATTCCCGTGCTCATTGGCATAAGAACGGTGATGAAAAGCTAAATCCAGCAATTCTATATTATTAAAATTGATATTTAGTGATTTTTGAAAATTAAGCAACTGCTCTTTTCTATGATAACTAAATTGATTTCCATGTTTATTTGAATTTTTGTTTTGTTTCATAAACCTAATATACGAAGTAATTTACAAAATGACAAGAATTAATAATTAATATTTGCTTAATTCTAGAAAAAACTACAAAAGGCAAAAAAAAAGACTCTTGCACAAGGCAAAAGTCTTTTTCAACTAATTACAAGTCTTAGTTTTGTGATTTGATGAACTCATATGCATCACGAACAGTTTCAAATTCGCTAGCTTTTTCATCTGGTACTGATACACCTAGTTCTTCTTCAATAGCGTAAACTAGTTCATAAGTATCAAGACTGTCAGCGCCTAAATCTTGGCGGAAGTTTGCATCAAGTGTGATTTTTGATTCTTCAACTTCCAATTTGTCTGCAATAAGTTTCTGCATTTTTTCAAATAATTCGTCCATCATTAAACTCCTATTAGTTGTTGCTTTCTGGTGCAATAATTTGTCTTCCGCGGTAGAAACCACATTTTGGACATACACGGTGCAACATAATTAAATTTCCACAATTGCCGCATTCTGTAAGAGCTGGAGCAGCAAGCTTCATATTGATTGTCTGTCTTCTCTTTGTGCGTGCTTTTGATGTTTTCGCTCTTGGTACTGCCATATATTAACCTCGCTATTTAATTTAATATTACAATAACAAATACAACATATCACAGATACTAACTGAGTGTCAATGAATGTATTATAACATTTTTTATTTTTTTGTCAATCTAAAAAAATTACAAAATCGTAAAAAACGTCAAAAAAACTCATTTTTTTCTGCTTTGTATTTGTTTTATGTTTATCTTTTTCTATATTGTACAGAAAAATAATAATTTATGGAATATGTCAAAAAGAAAAAACACAACTCGGCAAGTGATTTTCTTTAGTTTTTAATCCCAAACTTTTCTTTTAGGGCTTTTTCTACTAACGGTGGAACCATTTTTGAAATATCCCCATTAAAAGCTGCTAATTCTTTTATTGAACTAGAACGCAAAACGAAAAATTCTGGATCTGTAGGCAAAAAAACTGTTTCGATATCAGAAGCCAAACCTTTGTTCAATAACGAAAGATCAAACTCGTATGAAAAATCAGAAAAGTTTCTTACACCTCGGAGCAAAACAGACGCATTGTTTTCGTGTGCATAGTCAACAATAAGTTTATTAGAAGTGTGAACTGTAACATTGTCCCAACCTGAAACAAGCTCTTTTATCATTGAAAGTCTTTCATCTTCTGAAAATAAGTATTTTTTGGACTTATTTACAGCGATTACCACATCAATTTTATCAAAAATTGTTCTAGCTCTTTCAATAATATTAAGATGTCCATAAGTTGGAGGATCAAAAGACCCCGGAAACAATGCAATAGCCATAAAACCATAGTATATAAGATTTTAATTTGGGTCAAGAGATTTATATCATTTATAGAGTTATTTGCTTTCTAAGTTGCTCCATATCACTTTCTTTGGTATAATATTTTTATCAAATTTTTTAAGGATGATTTTATGACTAACACAGAAATTGCAAATATGATTGACCACACAATTTTGAAAGCAACCGCAACTTTGGAAGATGTGGAAAAACTTTGCCAAGAAGCCATTGATAACAACTTTGCATCGGTTTGTATAAATCCTTGTTGGGTAAAAGCTGCAAGTCAATATCTCAAAGCAAACAAAAAAGAGGATTATCAAGTAAAAACTTGTACTGTTATCGGATTTCCATTGGGAGCAAATACAAAAGATGTAAAAGTTTTTGAAACTGTAAATGCTTGTGAAAATGGTGCAGATGAAATCGATATGGTTATAAATATCGGACTTGCAAAAATGGGATGTTGGGATTTAATCGAGGAAGAAGTTGCTTCCGTTGTAAATGCTGCAAAAGGAAAATGCGTAAAAGTTATTCTTGAAAATTGCTATCTTACAGAGGAAGAAATCCAACTTGCTTGTGAAGCTTGTGTTAGAGCTAAGGCAACTTTTGTAAAAACTTCTACAGGATTTGGAACTTCTGGCGCAAAAGTTGAAGATGTACAACTTATGCGAAAAACTGTTGGAGAAAGTGTTGGTGTAAAAGCAGCAGGTGGAATCAGAGATAAAGCTACTACCCTAGCAATGATTGAAGCTGGTGCAAATCGCATCGGATGTTCTGCTGGAATACAAATTATTTCAGAATAATTTACTTGTAATTTTTTTTCATTATTAATATTTGAATTTGTTCCCAATATTTTGGGCGGAATCAGCTTTGAAAAGCTGGTAAACTATAGGGGGAAGGGAAACTCCTTTTTTCGAGTCATTAGTTCCCCTTCCCCCTAAACCCCCAACCCCTCCTCGAAAACGACCAAAGGGGAACCCCTTTGGAAACCCTT
>JAZQUR010000025.1:0-16074 GCA_045631425.1 Treponemataceae bacterium
CAGCTTCTGCTGTTTCAACACCAGCTCCAGCACCTGTTGCTGCTGCTCCTGTTGTAGAAGCTCCAAAAGTTGTACCAGTTGTAGAAGAGGTAAAAGCACCAGTTGTTGAACCGGTTCAAGTCGCTCAACCTGTTGTTGAAGAAGAACCAATCGTTGAAGAAACTTCTTCTGTTGAAAAAGAACTTGCAGTATCACAGCAAAAGAAACCTGCTGCAAAACCTTCTTCATCTACACAAAATAGTACAGTTCTTCGCGTTGATTCAAAACGAATTGATTATTTGTTAAATCTTGTTAGTGAAACTGTTATTACTAAAGCAGCATTTAACCAAACTTCAATTCAAGTTGGGGATTTGCAAACTCAATTACAATCAATCGAAGCTACTTATAAAGATAAAGTTCATCGCTTGTTTGAACAAATTCCACGTTATATGGAATCAATGCAAGGTGGTGCAACTATAAAAGATGTAAAAACATCTCTAAATCAAGATTTTGGTGATTTGTTCAATGTTTTTGAACCATTTGATAATTCTTTCAAAAATATTGTTGGTAAATTCCGTTCATCAACACAAAATCTTGGCCGTATTGCAGGGGAACTTCAAGAAGGCGTTATGAAAATCCGCATGGTTCCAATTAGTCAGATTTTCTCTCGTTTCCCTCGTGTAGTACGTGATTTAAGTCGTGAGTTAAACAAAAAAATCAATCTTGTGATTGAAGGTGAAGACACAGAACTTGATAAATCAGTAATTGATGAATTGCTTGATCCAATTATGCACTGTGTAAGAAACTCTCTTGATCATGGTATTGAAACTCCTGATGTTAGAAAAGCCGCTGGTAAAAACGAGGAAGGAACACTTCTTCTTAAAGCTTCTAACGAAGGAAACTTGATTGTTATTGATATTATTGATGATGGACACGGTATTGATGTTGAAAAAATCAAAAATAAAGCTATTCAACGTGGCTTAATTCATCCAAACAAAATTATTACAGATCAAGAAGCTTATCAGTTAATGTTCTCAGCTGGTTTCTCAACTGCAGATAAGATTACAAACGTATCTGGTCGTGGTGTAGGATTGGATGTTGTAAAAACTCAAATCGAAAAACTAAATGGTTCTATCATTGTTACATCTGAGCCTGGTTTGGGATCTAAGTTTAGTATCCGTCTTCCATTAACAGTTGCAATTATTCAAGGGCTACTTATCAAAGTTGGTTCTGAAGTTTACTCAATTCCAATTGCTTCAGTTATTGAAAGTGTTCGTGTTCATTCTGATGAAATTAGTAAAATCGACAATTACGAAGTTCTAAATATCCGTAATGAAGTTGTAAGTGTTTTACGTTTGAGTCGTCTGTTCGGTATAAAGAATACAGAAGAATCTGAATATAGCTTTATCGTTATAGTTGGAACAGCAGACAAGAAAGTTGGTGTTATGGTAGATGCTTTGATTGGTGAAGAAGACGTTGTTATCAAGCCTTTGCGTGATCAATTTACTAATTCTCCTGGAATTGCTGGTGCATCTATCCTTGGTGATGGTTCTGTATCATTAATTATTGATGTAAGCCAACTTTTGGAACTTGGTGTAAAACAAGAAATTAGTGCGCGTAATGAATTAAATTCATTTGGTGCGTAAAGAGGTATTTTATGGAAACTAATGCAGAAAATATCATTGCAATACAAAATGAAGCCGAAAATACTGTAGATAGTCGCAAGGAATCTGTTGTTAATATCGATTTCAAGATGGTTGCTTTTTCTTTGGCTGGTAAAGATTATGCTATTGATATTCTAAAGGTAAAAGAAATTGCAAAAGCTGGTCGTTTTACATACGTTCCAAATACTTCTCCATTTGTATTAGGTGTATATAATTTACGTGGCGATATTATCCCGATTATCGATTTACGATTATTTTTCAATATTGATGTTCCAGAACGTACTGAAAATCAAATTGAAAACATGATTATCGTAACTGTTGAAGATCAGGTTTTTGGTGTTGTAGTTGATGCTATCGACAAGGTTGTTGGTATTCAAAAAAGCACAATTCAACCACCACATCCACTTTTTGGTGATATTTCTATAAAATATATTGCAGGTGTAGTTGAAAGTAACAATCACTTATACATTTTGCTAGATATTGATAGAATTTTTTCATCAAGAGCTACAAAAAAAGAAGAAAAAGAAGTTGGTACTTCACAATATAATGATGTAAATCATCAAGTTGCGAAGAAACCTCAACAAGTTATACAGCAAGTAAAACCTGTAGTTGAAGAACCAAAAGCTATTGATTTTAGTTTTATAAAAGAGGGGTTGTCAAACTTCCGTAGATTTAATGTAAGCGAAATCAATATGGATTGGATTCGTTCTCGATATTCAGAATGGGAAAAAGAACGCGGTGATAACCTTCAATTAGCAAATGAATCTGATGCTGATGCATTCTTGAAAACATTCTATTCAAAGCATTCTGGCGCATTTTGGTCGGAAGCTTATGCAAATGCAATTTTTGATAACCTACCTGCAAACGAAGCTAGACAGATTGTTGTGTGGAACCCAGGTTGTGGAAAAGGTTATGAAACATATTCTTTGGCATGTTTACTAAAACGTAGATATCCAGATGCTAGAATTAAAATTTATGCCCACGAGGTGGATTTGTTAAGTATTTCAAATGCTCCTCTTTTAACTTTACCTCCTGATGTGGCAGAAACTTGGTATAAACCTTTTGTTTCTAAAACTGTTACTGGAGAATATACATTTATCCAAAGCATTAAAGACATGATTTTGTTTGAATATCATGATTGTATGCACACAAATGCAATGCCTGCTGTGGATATCATTTTTGCTCGTGATGTTCTTTCATTTATGAGTGAACAAGCTCAAAAAGATTTGCTAAACGAGTTTGGTGAAAAAGTTAAGGGTAATGGATGCTTGATCTTAGGTGATAATGAACAAGTTCCAGTTGGAAATACTAATTGGTCAGCTAAATCAGCTAACCAAATATCAATGTACTTAAAGCATTAAGGAGATATATAAATGCGAGTTGAATACATTAATCCGTTTGTAGAAACTGCCTACAGTATATTAAAAGAAGTTCTTGGTGGCGAAGTTAAGCGTGGTGATTTATATCTAAAATCAACATCTCAACCTGTTATGGGCGTTGCTGCTTTAGTTGGTCTTGCTGGAGATGTAGAAGGTCGTGTTCTTTTTGATATGACTATTGATACAGCAATTAAAATTGCATCAACAATGAATATGGAACAGTTGACAAGTTTTGATGATTTAGCTAAAGCTACTATTACTGAATTGGCAAACTTGATTACAGCACAGGCTGTTACAAAATTGCATGATTTAGGATTCCGCTTTGACTTAACACCTCCAGCATTGTTTACTGGTGAAAAAATGGAAGTTTCAAACCACGACGTTGAAGCTCTTATTGTTCCAATGATTACTGAACAAGGTAAGGTTGAAGTTAACGTAGCAATCCGTGAACACATGTAGTTCAGGTTTGCAAATAAAGATAATAGAGGAGATTATAATGAAAACTAAACAAGATTTTCCATCAATAAATGAAAGACCACCTGAAGGAATCAAAGATGATGGAACAAAAGTTAGAGTTCTAATTGTAGACGATTCAATTTTCGTTGCAAAACAGCTTGGCCAAATCCTTACAAGTGAAGGATACGAAGTTGTTGCTACAGCAGAAGATGGAAAAGAAGGTCTAGATAAATACAAAGAACTTTATCCAAATGTTGACTTAGTAACAATGGATATTACTATGCCAAAAATGGACGGTATTACCGCTCTTGAACAAATTATGAACTTTGATAAAAACGCAAAGGTTGTAATGGTTTCTGCTCTTGGTAAAGAAGAACTTGTTAAAAAATCTTTACTACTAGGTGCTAAAAACTATATCGTTAAACCACTTGATAGAAAGAAAGTTCTTGAAAGAATTGGTACAGCTGTAAAATAATGTTTACTGGCTAAGAAAAAAGCGAAACTCGTGATGAGTTTCGCTTTTTTTGTGTGTTTGGGTTTTAAAAATCGTAAAACCCATTATAATATTTTTAGTTATTATTCTTTTCTGCATCGTTTGCACGAATTGCCTTTCGCATGATTTTACCACTTGTGGTTTTTGGTAATGCTTCAACAAATTCTACAATGCGTGGATATTTATAAGGTGCAGTTGTTTCTTTTACGAAACGTTGGATATCTTTTACTAAATCAGCATTTCCTGGAAGCCAATCTTTTGCAAGTACGATAGTTGCTTTTACAACTTGTCCTCGAACTGGGTCTGGCGCACCTGTAACAGCACATTCTACAACTGCAGGGTGTTTCATCAATACGCTTTCAACTTCAAATGTACCGATTCTGTATCCTGAGCATTTAATAACGTCATCGCAACGACCAACAAACCAGTAATAGCCGTCTTCATCGCGCCATGCATTGTCGCCAGTGTAGTAATAACCGTCATGGAATGCTTCAGCAGTTTTTTCAGGCTCTCCGTAGTATTCGCAAACAAGACCAGGGAAACGTCCCTTTGTTTCGGCAAAAGTTTCCATATCAAGTTTGAAACAAAGTTGTCCAACGATGGCGTCTCCAACTTCTTCGTTGTTTTCATCTAAAAGACAAACATTGTAGTAAGGACAAGGTTTTCCGATAGAACCTGGTTTGATTTTTTCGCCTTCAAAGTTAAACAATGAAACTGTTGTTTCTGATTGTCCAAATCCTTCTGTGATTTCTAAGCCTGTAATCTCTTTCCATTTGTTAAAAACTTCTTCTGAAAGAGGTTCGCCGGCTGTAGAACAGTGTGTTAAAGAACTAAAATCAATATCAGATAAATCTTCTTGGATTAAGAAGCGATAAATTGTAGGTGGCGCACAAAATGTTGTAATTCTGTGTTTTTGAACTTGGTGCAACAAATCTACAGGCTTAAACTTTGCGTGATAGTCGTATACAAAAAGGGCTGTTTCACAAATCCATTGACCGTATAGACGACCCCAAGATGTTTTTGCCCAACCTGTATCTGCAACTGTTAGGTGTAACCCACCTTTTTGAACGTGTTGCCAATATTTTGCTGTTGTGATGTGTCCAAGTGGATACAAATAATCGTGGATAGCAAGTTTTGGATGACTTGTTGTTCCAGATGTAAAATATCCAAGCATATAATCACTATTGCAAGAAACTTCTTCACGTGGAAGAACTGGGAAAGGTTTTGCGTTTTTACATCCAGCTGTAAAATCAACCCAGCCTTCTGGAGCATTTTCTACAGGTCTGTCAATTCCAAATGGACTAACAAAAGCAAGTGATTTTACAGTTGGACTTTCTGGCATTGCTTCATTGATATTTGCAACAACGTCAGGAACATTTACTGCTACAATCATTTTGATTTTTACAGCATTGTTTCTGTAAACAATGTCTTCTTTTTTTAGCATGTGGGTAGCAGGAATTGCAACTGCACCAATTTTGTGAAGTGCAAGCATGCTAATCCAGAATTCGTAGCGTCGTTGTAAAATTAACATAACAAAATCGCCACGTTTTACGCCTTGTTCCATAAAGAAACTTGCTGCAGCATCAGAAAGTTCTTTCATTTTTGCAAAAGAAATTTCTAGATAATCTCCCTCGTCGTTTGTCCAAACTAAAGCCTTGCCGTCTGGATTGTTTTTGGCGATTTCATCCATAACATCGTAGGCAAAGTTAAAGTTTTCAGGAATTTTAATTTTGTAGTTATTTACAAAGTCTTTATAGTTTTTAAAATCAGTTTTCTCTAAAAATCGTTCTTCCATTTAATAAAATTGTATCCTTTGTGATGATAACCCAAGCAAAAAAAAATTGGGTTTTATTACAAAATGATTGTAATAAATTGACAAGGTTGATCGTCAGCATTTTGCATTCCGTGTGGTTTTGAAGAATCAAAATACAAAGAATCACCTTCTTTTAGAATAATTTCTTGTTCTCCAATGACGATGCGGACTTTACCTTTGACGACGTAGTTAAACTCTTGTCCAGGATGGGTTGTATAATGGATTTCTGGAATATCTCCAGGATTGATTGTAACTAAGAATGGATCTGCTTTTCTGTTTGCGAATCCAAATGCAAGACTTTCAAAGTGATAGTCTGCTAAGCGGTCAACTGTAACACCTTTGTCTTTTGGTGTAACGAAATATGAAACGTTGTGAGGTTCATCACCTGTTAAAAAAGAGTTTAGATCAACGTTGTATTTTTTTGACATACAAAACATTACGCTTAGTGGAATGTCAACTTCACCAGATTCATAAGTCATGTATTCTTTTGCAGAAATGCCACAAGTTGCAGCTGCTGCTTCAATAGATAAATCTAAAATATCACGTAAACCTTTAAGTCTGTTTGCTACTGCTTTTATATCTTGATTCATATTTACACTCCAAAATGAAAAAATTATTTTTTGCGTTACAATTTATGTAAAATCGCAAAATCGATATAATACTTATATTTCTAGTATTATACAAAATTTACATTTCTTCAACAAGTGCAAATTTTTGACAAATAAACAGGTTTGTGTCTTGTAGAAGATTGTATTATTCGATAATATTTTTTTTCGTCAAAGTGACACATTTTTCTTGTGAAAGTGTCTAAATAACTGAAAAGCAAAAACGCTTATGGAAATTGTACAATGAATAACAAAAAAACTGTGGGAATGGAAGATTTCTCCACGCTGTATGAAAAATATGGACCAATGGTTTTGCGCCGTTGTCGTTACATTCTAAAAGATGAAGAAAAAGCACTTGATGCAATGCAAGATGTTTTCGTGCGTATTCTTGAAAAAGAAACACAGATAACATCAGTTTGTTCAAGCCTTTTTTACACTGTAGCAACTCGGGTTTGCTTAAACAAAATCCGCTCTGAAAAACTACGTTCTGGCTCATCCCTTGATAATCTTCTTGTTGAGATTGCTGATAATGCAACTGCTAATCATGAAGAAGTTACAGATGCAGGACTTCTTTTAGAACAAATTTTTAACACATCAAAGCCTGATACCAAAGAAATGGCTATTTTACATTATTTGGATGGGTTTACTTTGGAAGAAACTGCAGAAAAAATGAATATGTCTGTTTCTGGTGTTAGAAAGCGACTTCGTGGATTACGTCAAAAAGCTTTGGAAATTACAGCGTTGATTGTTTTTGTACTCTTTAAATAGTTAAACGGAGATTTTTATGAGTAAAAATACTTTGATATTGGAACAGATTCAAAATGGAGAACTAGATTCTAATCAATATACTGGAGATAATCTTTTTCAAAAATTGGGAGAAATTCAACTTTCAAATGAAGAGATTTTGAAAGCTTATCCAGCAGAAAAAATTAAAGCATTGGTGGAAGAAAAATTAAACAAGTCTACCAAGAAAAAATCATTTGGCGAAAAATATGATTTTAGAAAATATATGAACATTCAAAAAGTCGTGGGAATTGCAGCAGTTTTGTGTTTCGCCCTTGTTTTACCATTTTTGGTATCCCGAGGCCAAAATGTTCAGCAAACAGGCTTGGCATTAGAAAAATCTGATTATCAAACTGTAAAAGAACGGACAAAAGGTTCTAGCAATCTTTTTATCTATAAAAAAACAGGTGATTCTGCAACTCGTTTGAAGAACAAGTCCAAAGTTGCAGAAGGTGATGATATTGAGATGACTTATGTTGCAGCTGGTGCAAAATATGGTTTTGTTCTTTCTGTGGATGGAAACGGATATTTGACACAGCATTATCCTGAGTTTGGAGTTGATGCTGCCGAACTTGATAACAGTGGCGAAGTTTCATTGGGTTTTTCATACAGACTTGATGATGCTCCTGATTTTGAGAGATTTATATTTATCACATCAGATGAACAATTTGATATTTCAGATTTGATTGATGGAGTAAATAAAATTATTAATCCAGAATATTGTAAAACTGTGGATGTGGCAAAATTCTTCCCAGATAATGTAAAAATTAAAGAAGTTTTATTGTTAAAATAATTTGAAAATCCAACTAAAAACGAGGATGAAGAGATGAAAAAATACTTATTAATAACTTTGATATTTGCTTTTTGTGTAAATTTGTTTGCCCAAAATCAAGAAGGGCAGGGCGTTGAACGTTACGCTCTTTATATTGCCTCAAATCTTGGTGGAGAAGATAGAGAAACTTTACGCTATGCCGGAAGTGATGCAAAAAAACTTTCTGAAACAATGATTGAGCTTGGTGGTGTAAAAAAACAAAATAGCTTTGTTTTAGTTGATTCTACAAAAGCTGAAATTGATGGCGCTTTTAACAATATCACTGCGATTATCAACAATTCAAAGGCTAGTGCAAAACGTGTTGAGTTTTTGTTTTATTACTCTGGGCACTCTGATGAAAATGCTTTGCTTCTTGGTGAAGAAAGTTATGATTATGCAGAATTGAAAGCAAAAATTTCTGACGTCCCAAGTGATGTTCACGTAGTTGTTCTTGATTCATGTTTTTCTGGGAATTTTATTCGTGCAAAAGGTGGATCTCGTCAAAAATCATTTTTAGTGGATGATTCTTCAGTTGTAAAAGGTCACGCTTATCTTTCATCAAGTTCTGAAACAGAATCTTCACAAGAATCTGATGATATTGAGGCTTCATATTTCACACAAGCTTTGATTACAGGTTTACGTGGGGCTGCAGATACTTCTGGAGATAGCAGAGTTTCTCTAAACGAACTTTACTATTACGCATTTAATGAAACTTTGAAACAAACTGAAACAAGTGCTATTGGAACACAGCATCCATCTTTTGATATCACTTTGGTTGGTTCTGGGGACCTTGTTTTAACTGATATTAGCAGTGCAGAAGCTGTTTTGGTTTTACCAGCAAAAGCTCAAGGTCGTTTTTTAATCAGAACACTTGAAGGAAAGCTTACTGCTGAAATCAACAAAGCAAACGACACTGTAATGAGCTTAGCTTTACCTCAGGGATTTTATACTGTAACAGTTATTGGAAGTACTTCAACAACTCAAGCTGCAGTAAAACTTACTAAAAACACAGTTTATACACTTGAAACAGCGACTTTTGAGGAAGTTCAGTTATCTCAAGGTGTGGCTCGAGGGTCTGCTGACGTAGAAACTATAAATCGTCCTTCTGAAAATATAGAAGTTTCTGGAACTCAAAATGAAAGTTCTAGACCAAATACAACTCAAAAATATCTTACAGATGAAGAAATTGATCGATTGTTAAATTCTGACGACGATTTTGAAAGCAAATCTGATAAAAAAGAAAGTTCAAGTAAACAAGAAAAATCAGTTACATTTGATGGAACTAATCTTTGTACAAATGAGAAGGTTCTTCTAGCAGGTTTTATTCTTCCTGGTCTTGGAATTCCAAAAGATGCTGACGATGTAAGATTTGTGGTGTCACCATTTATGACTTCTCAACACTGTGTAGAAGGTGCTCAAATCAGTGGTTTTATGGGAATTGTAACAAATTACCTTGCTGGTTTCCAGATTTCAGGTTTTGGAAGTATAGCTTCTGGAGAATTTAGAGGATTTCAATCTGCTGGATTTATGAATATTACAAAGGGTGATTTTAAAGGATTCCAAACTGCAGGTTTTATGAATATTGCAAAAGGAAGTTTTAGAGGAGTTCAATCTGCGGGATTTTTGAATATTGCAAATGGATATGTTGAAGGAATTCAGGCTTCAGGCTTTCTAAATATTGTAAATGGAAATTTTAATGGAGCACAATTTTCTAACTTTATCAATATTGCGGGAAAAATGAGAGGTGTTCAAGTTGGTTTAATCAACATTGCTAATGAAGTTAACGGTGTTTCCATAGGTTTGTTAAACTTTATCAAAAACGGAATTTGTGATCCTGCAATTTACTGGGAAAATGATGAAATCTATCTTCAATATCAAGGTGGAACAAACTGGTTTTATACAACATTCCTTGCTGGAACTTCTGATGAAAATTACTTCGATTATGGGGTTATTGGAGCAGGTTTAGGTGCTAGAATTGGAAAAGAATTTTTCGGATTGGATACAGAGTTGTTAGTTAAGCAAACACTTTGTGGCGGTTTGAAAGATGAAATTCCAGTAGAAACTATAAGTTTAGATCAAGATTTGGATTCATTTGTGATTAAAAATTCTGATAGTTTGTTGAAATACACTTATCCAAGTTTGCGTATTGCTATGAACTTTAGATTTGGAAAAGATTTTGGACTTTTCGTTGCTGTAAACAATGACTTACAGATTGAAGGCGTAAACGACAATGCATTCCAATTTAGAAAAGAAGATACAGTAAATTCTTTTACACTTGGAAATACGAACCTAAAAACAAGAACTTATTGGACTTTTGGGTTGAAGTTCTAATTTTGACAAAATTGCAAAGATCTGTATTTTTACTATATATTATTTTTACAAATTAATGTATTATAGTTACAGGAGAATTTTAATTAGTACAAAAATTCTCTTGTAACTTTTTTTTTGAAATAAAGACAAAACCTTCGCTTAAAATAGCGTTGATGGTTTTATCTAAAAGTTTGCGTTGCAAACTTTCACATATACTGCTATTTCTCACTGCGTTGCGAAATAGCTAAAATTTATTATTCAAAAATTGAAATTTTTGAATAATAAATTTTTGGAGGAAGAGACAAAATTTTCTCCTAAAATAGCGTCGAAGATTTTGTCTAAAAGTTTGCGTTGCAAACTTTCACATATACTGTTGTTTCTCACTGCGTTGCGAAACAACTAAAAATTTTAGAACAAAAATTGAAATTTTTGTTCTAAAATTTTTTGGAGGAAAAATGTTCGAATTAAAAAACATTTCAAAGTCTTATGCAAAAAGCAATGTAAAAGCTGTAGACGGGTTAAATCTTTCTATCAATGATGGAGAGATTTTTGGATTTTTAGGGCCAAACGGTGCTGGAAAAACCACAACAATCAAACTTTTAACAGGAATTCTAAAAGCAGATGAAGGAAATATCTCTGTAAACGGAATTGATATTTCTGAAAAACCAATTGAAGCAAAGAAAACAATTTCTTTTGTTCCTGATACTCCAGAAACATTTAGTAAACTAAAGGCTTCTGAATATATCAACTTCATTGCAGATGTTTATAAAATTCCAACAGATGTTAGACAAGAACGTATCACAGAATATGCTTCTATGTTCGGAATTTTAGACGTTCTTAATTCAAGAATTTCTAGCTTTTCCCACGGTATGAAGCAAAAACTTTTCTTAACAGCAAGTTTGGTAACTGACCCTCATAACTGGATTTTAGACGAACCAATGGTTGGCCTTGATCCAGATGCTGCATTCAAACTAAAAGAGCTTATGAGAAAAAGAGCTTCTGAAGGAAAAACAGTTTTCTTTTCAACCCACGTTATGGAAGTTGCTGAAAAACTTTGTGACAGAATCGGTATTATTAAAAAAGGAAAACTTGTTTTTGTTGGAACAAAAGATGAATTAAAAGCAAAATATGCTGGTACAGAAGACAAAAGTTTAGAAGACATCTTCCTTGAATTAACAGCTGGAGAATAATTATGAGCATGATTTTTAAGCTAACTCGTATATTTTTCAAAGAAATGTTTTCCACTGGAGATTATTTTGAAAATGTAAAAACTGGCAAAAAGAAAATCGGCAAAATTGTTGGTTATGCTGTTTTGCTTTTGTATTGTATTGGTGTTTTTGGATTTATGTATGTTTCCACAATTTCAACAATACATTCAAGTTTTTCTCAATTAGGTATGGGAGATTTAACTCCAACTATCATTGGATTTTTTGCATTTCTTTCAACCTTTATTTTTGGATTCATGGTTACTATCAGTACTTATGTTACAAGCGCCAATGAAGAAGTTATGCTTGCAATGCCAATTAAGAACAAGGATTTATTCACAGCTAAATATTTGTGCTGTTACATAAATGAACTTCTTTTAGGAAGTGCTTTGGTTCTAGTTGGTCTTGGAATTTATGGATACTACGAAAAACTCTTTACAAATCCATTGTTTTACTTAGAAGCTATTTTATCGGCTTTAGTAATCCCAATGCTTTCCGTTGGAATTTGTTATTTGATTTTAGTTGTTCTTCTTGGATGTTTTAAATTTCTACGTAAGAAAAATATGCTAATGGCAATTAGTACAACAATTATGGTTGGATTTTTCTTGGTTTTCTATTTTTCATTCCAAAAATCCATAAATTCTATGATGGATCCAGAATTGTTAATGTCCACAGGTCAACTTGCATCTTTTGAAAATATTGCAAATATGGCAGCTTTCTTTCCACCAATTAATTGGTTTGCGAAGGGAATTATTTTTTGCAATTCAGGTGAATATCTAAAATCAATTGGATTTATTTTATTGCTTGTTGCAATTTGTATTTCAATTCCTGCAGTTATTTTACCACTTCTTTCTCCATTGTACATTCGTTCTTTAGATGGATTTAACGAAGCAAAAGTAAAGAAATTGGAAAAAGGGAAGGAAAAGGAATTTATCAAATCTGATATTAAGTCTACACCAGTTTTAATTGCACTTTTCAAACGTGATGTAGTTGGGGTTTTAAGAGAAAGTTCTTGGTTTGCAAATGGACCTCTTACACTTATTATTTTCCCAGTGATGTTTGGAATTTCATTCGTTGCAGGAATTTCTCAATCTGGTGTTTCAATTTCAGAAGTGATAACAGAACTTCAATTAATGATTGAAAACTTAAAAGCAACAGAGCCTCAACTATTATCCACAATTTTGTTTTGGGTAAGTTTTGTGGCAAGTGCTTTAGCTTGTGCTATGGGAACAATGACAAGTATTTCTCCAACTTCAATTTCTCGTGAAGGAAAAGGCTTACAAAATATTTTGTCACTACCATTTCCAATTTCAAAGTTAATTAGTGCAAAAATGCTTCATGCTATGCTTTATTCTGTAATAAGTTCTGCTTTAATCTTTGTTTTATTGGTTGCAGTAGCCTTGATTGCAAAGTTGCCTATTTCATTTTTGGATTATCTATTGATTTTTGTGAACTTCTGGTGGAATTCTCTTGTATTAGCTTTTATCATTCACTTAATAGATATGTTTATTGATATTTGCCATCCAAAACTAACTTGGGAAAATCCAACAGCTGTATTTAAGCAAAATCTTATGGCTGTAGTTGCAATGTTCTTATCTTGGGGGATTATTGGTCTTATTGTTGTTGCAATGATTTTTGTATTACCACATGGTTTACTTCCATTTTTAATTTACAATGTGGTGCTAACAATTATTGCGATTCTTTTATGGATTTTGTTCCAAAAGTTTGCAAAAAAGAGACTTGAAAATCTTTATTAAGATATTTTAATCTAATATGCCAAGAGCGTTAAATAAAACCTCTTGGCTTTTTTTTGTTTAAAATCAATTTGAAAGATCTATTTATGATTTTGATTCATATAATTTTTTCTTGATAAATCATATTCCTAATGGTAAAATGTAAGAATGAGCGATAAATTTTCATCTGATATCGATGCTTTGTTAGCATCTACAGACTTTGATGATTCTGGTTTACCACCTATCGAAGAAGATCATACAGTTATTCCAAGTGGTCTAAAATCTTCTCCTCGTATTTCTCAACCTCAGGAAGTAAAAAGAAAGCGATTGCCTTCTGAACCTGTAGATTTGATGATAAAAAACTTTGATAAAATCACAGAATTTTTCTCTGATAAACCAAATACAGTTTTTTCAGACCCTAATTATTATAAATCTGCACTTTCTGGGGAAAATGAATCTTCTCAAAGATTGCATTTATTGTTATCAAAATATTTGTCTTGCCAAGATCCAAAAGACAGAACCGTTTATAGACAACAAATGGTAAATGTTTATTGGGAATTTGTAAAATCTGTGGCTCCAAAGATGACTTCAACATCAACATCACTTGCAAAAAAGATGTTACTTCGTTTTGGAGTAGTTTTGCCAACTTTGTTCACAGAAGAACAAAAACAGTTATTTTCTTCTGTTTTCGTAGAAAATGAAAGCGGTGAGCCCGTTTATTATCTAGACGAATGGTTTAAGGATATTGGGGCAGGGCGTGTAAAAATTTCTGCTACTGACGAAGCAAAGCCACAGCGAAAAACTGGGGCTCCTGGTGAAGAAGCAAATCGTTTGCAACAGTTACAAAGCAAGAACAGCGGTAAACTTCAAACTGCTGAAAATATGCTTTCTGCCAAAGAATCAGAACGTGGAATGGTGGAAGCTGAGTTAAAATCCCGCATAGAGATTTTATGTGACCACCCAGTTATTCCTGGATTAGAGCCTCATAAAAGCGCATATACAGAAGCACAAAAGAAATTGCTTACTGAAATCAACGATAGACTAAGAAGTTTGCTTAAACTTGATAAAGAAATTGTTGCTTCACTAAAAGAATATGGAGAAGCAAAAGAAATTGATAATAGCCTAAGCGAAAAAATTGCAGCTACAGGTGGTGTTACAGAAGTTAGTACAACAGACTTGCAAACAGAGCTTGAAACTGTTCGCCAAATGGCAAAAATGACTGTTGGTCGTCAGGGAAATCACTTCCCAATTTTTACTCGGGAATTTTTCCACTGTTTGCCTCGTCAAACTGGTTTTAGAGAAAACGTTATCGATATGCTTGATTGGGTAGAAAGCATTGATCCGGGAGCATTCTGTCGTATCCACAAAAATGTATCAAATCGTATTGTGCCATTTGTTATTATGGTGCCAACTTACGGTGATACGGGATTTTGTTGGGAACCTTTTGACCGTTACAATCGTGTTACAAGTCGTGGCCGTATTGTTGTGCCAATGTATCCAAAAAGTTTGCAAATCGCAATTTTGACAGCGGTGGCAGATTTGAGATGGCAAGTTGCAAAAGAAAAGGCTTCTTACTATTGGATGGAAGAAGGGTTAACTGGTCAATATTATCAGTGGATTTCAGCACAAAAATTAAAAGGCGATTTGAAATCATTCTTTATAAATGACTATGTTTTGTGGATGACAAAGGAAAGCGAAGGTGTACAACGTCTTGATAAAGAAGTTCGTGCGATTTTCTGGCGCCACATTCCATTTTCACAAGAGATTAAAGATAAACTAAAAACTAGAAGTTTGGTTTATCAAGAGTTGTATCAGCGTGATATCAACCGTTCTATGTCAGACGGATATTGATATTTTATTTAGTAAAAGAAAAGGTGGTTTTAGGCAGTTCCAATTTTTTTGGGCTCTCTGATTAAAATCACCTTTTTTCGTTTTAAAGCAAAAAAAAAGCCAAGGACAAAAATCCTCGGCTTTCAAATCTATTTCTTCATATATTTTTGAACTAAGTCATACAAGAAATCAACTGTACCGTCAATTCCAAGTAAACTTGAGTTCACACAAACATCGTAAGAACTTGCTTTTCCCCACTTTGTTTTACAATAGTAATCGTGGTAAGCTGCACGGCGTTTGTCGTGTTTTTCAATCTTTTTTAGAGCTTCTTTTTCAGACATGTGGCGAATTTCCTCAATACGAGTAATTCTGTCTTTCAAATTAGCTGTAATGAAAACTGAAAGAACAGGAGCAATTCCTTCAAAAATTTTGTCAGTACAACGACCAACAACAACGAAAGAATCTTCGTCGGCTGCTTTTGATTTAAGCAAAGCAAATTGAAGTTCAGCAACATTTAGCTGAGGAGAGTTTGAATATCCTCGAACTGTACGTGAGAAAAGTTTTTTAGGTTTCTCATCGTAACGAGCTAAATCTTCATAAGAAGAACTTTTGATTTGAGAAATTTCATCAAGAAGATTTCTGTCAAAAAGTTCGATATCTAGCTTTTCTGCAAGTTTTTGTGCAATTTCGTGTCCAGCACTACCGTATTCACGTCCAATAGAAATAATTAATTGTTTTTCCATAGTATTTCCAACTTTCATTAAGGGATATTTATATTATATCACACTTTTACAAATAACGCACAAAAATAAATATTGTACTAATTAACATTACCATTACAGTAGCTGGAACGCAAAGTTTACAGTATTTTCCCCAACCGATTGGATGTCCAGCTTTTGCTGCAACAGAAGTTCCAACAACGTTTGCACTAGCACCGATTGGAGTTGCGCTACCACCGATATCTGTACCAACAGCAAGTGACCAAGCAAGAGTTGTTAGTGGCATTCCAGTTG
>JAZQUR010000026.1:0-9284 GCA_045631425.1 Treponemataceae bacterium
CAAAATATTTATGATAATGAAACTTTTTTTGAAGGTTACAAAAAAATCAGAGAGAATAAAATAAACGCAAATAATTTATTTGAAATTCCTGCTTTGTTTTCTATGATGCCAGATTTAAAAGATAAAACAATTTTAGATTTAGGTTGTGGTTTTGGTGAACATTGCAAAGGCTTTGTTGAAAGTGGTGCTAAAAAAGTTATTGGAATTGATATTTCTGAAAAAATGTTAGAAATCGCAAAGGAAGAAAATTCAGATTCAAAAATAACATATATCAATATGCCAATGGAAAACATTTCACAACTAAATGAAAACTTTGATATTGTTGTAAGCTCTCTTGCATTTCATTATGTAGAAGATTTTTCTGGCGTTGTAAAAAATATTTATGATATGCTTAATGAAAATGGAGTATTTCTTTTTTCACAAGAAAATCCATTGTGCACTTGTTTTTCTGGTGGAAACCGTTGGACAAAAGATGAAAATGGAAACAAGTTGTATATCAATTTATCAAATTACGGAATTGAAGGCGAAAGAGAATCAAGTTGATTTGTTGACAATGTAAAAAAATATCATAGAACTTTTTCTACTATCATTAACACATTGATAGAAACAGGATTTAAAATAGAAAAAATTATTGAACCATTACCAACTGAAGAGTTACTAAAAAATTTTCCAGAGTACAAAGATTTATTACATAAACCAGATTTTTTGTTGGTTAAAGTTAGTAAATAATTGTACAAGGAATATATTTATTCAAAACATTTCTAAAAAATATACCATTAAAAAAATCGAAGGAACTTTTGCAATAGATAATATTGGAAGTCGTCGAGTAATGTAAAAATTAGGAATGACATTTGATCGAGATACTGAATATTCAAAGTTTGATAATTCAGCAACATAATTTACTTGAAGGGAAAAATAAAAAAAATCAAGAAAAATTTTGTCAAATTTAGAAAATGGGTTTATAATAATTACAAAGAATTTAAAAAAGACCAATTTAAAAGTATTTGGTGGGAGCTAATTTTGACCTTAGAGGAATGTGTTTCATCTATTGACTGTGGGATTTTTTCATTTGTCAATGATGCAGAGTTTACAATAAAAATTTCAAATCAATATTTCATAGATTTGTTTTTTCCAGAGGAAATAGAGGGAAAGACATTGAAATCTGTATTATTGCCAACACATTTTTATGAATTGCAAGACATTATAAGGCAAAAAATTGCAGAAAACCAGCGAACTTTTATTTATTCTATGATTATTTTAGGTCGAGGATTTTATACTTGGCAAGAATGTCGTTTTTCTATAAAAGATTACTCCGATACCGAAAAACTTATTTCCTGTGTTTGTTTTGACGTTACACAATCCAAAAATAAATCACTATCTCTAAAGTATGAAAACGAAATTTTAAACATTGCTTTGCAAAAATCATTTATTGATGTTTGGAAATTTGATTTTGCAACCAAAAAAATCACTTTAATATCAGAAAAATCAAAAGAAAAATATTCCATCGAAGTTATCGAAAATGTTCCAAATGTTTTTGTGGAAAAAGAATATATCCATCCTGAATCAATGTTTCCTTTTTTGGAAATGCATAAAGCTATCGAAAATGGTGAACCTTTTAGCGAATCAGAGGTTCGTGTTCGTGAGCCAAATGGTAGATACAAATGGTGTCGCATAAAATATGTGGTGATTTACGATGATGAAACTGGTTCTCCTTTAGACGCAATCGGAATTTGCGAAGATATCACTACTCAAAAAGACGTTCAACTACGAACTTTGCTAGATTTTCAATACAAAGAAGCCATGATAAGTGATGCTATGTGTATTTTTGAGGTAAATCTTTCTCGTAACTTGATTTTAAAGCCTGATAATCGACTAAAAAAGCTACTTGGTGGTGATTATTCTATGGCTTTTGCAGGTCTTGCAAACGATATTTCAAACACTTTGATTTTACCAGAAGATAAAGAAAAGTTCCGTATGGATTTAACTCGGGAAAAACTTATCGAAACTTTTAAAACTGGAACATCCAAGGTCACTTTTGAATATCGAGTTGTAAGAAAAGATGGTGATTATGGTTGGATAAGAATTTCTATCAATTTTATTATTGAACCTATGCAAGGTGATGTTTGTGCTTTGATCTACGTTCAAAATATTACTGACTCAAAAATCAAAGAGCTAAAACTTCAGTCCAGAGCTGAGCTTGATTTACTTTCAAGATTGTATAATCGAGTTACAACTCAGAAAAAAATCGACAAAATTTTGTCTGAATCAAAAGAAGATGAAACTTCTGTTTTGTTTATGCTTGATTTGGACAATTTCAAAGAAATCAATGATAGTCTTGGTCACTTATACGGTGATGCTGTTATTTCTGAAACTGCCTTACGTCTAAAATCCCTTTTTAGAGATTCTGATATTATTGGTCGTCTTGGTGGCGACGAATTTGCTATTTTTATTTCCAATGTTTCAACTCGCAGTTTTGTTGAAAACAAGGCAAAAAGCATTTGTTCTTGTGTAAGTGCGCCTGTTTTATTTGATAATATTCCAAAAAGTATTGGATGTTCTGTGGGAATCGCTTTTTCATCTGACGAATGCAGAACTTTCAAAGATTTGTACGCAAAAGCAGATAAAGCTCTTTATGATGCAAAATCAAAAGGCAAAAATCGGTACGAATTTTTTTCATAAAAATACTGTGTAGTTTTAAGAATCCTTTAAGGAATTGTTAGTATTTTTGACTTATGAGAATATTACTAGTAGAAGACGAAATTCACCTTGCTCAAGCTGTTTCTGAAATCCTAAAGAAAAACGGATACTTAGTTGAAGTTGCCAATGACGGTTATGCTGGATACGAATATGCCCGTTCAAATGCTTTTGATTTGATTATTTTGGATATTATGCTTCCAAAAATGTCTGGAATTGATATTTTGCGAAAACTTCGTGGTGAAAAGTTTTCTGTGCCGATTTTGATGCTTACTGCAAAAGATGAAGTTGAAGACAAGGTTGCTGGACTTGATTTTGGCGCCGACGATTATATGACAAAACCTTTTGCAACTCCTGAACTTTTAGCGAGAATTCGGGCATTATCCCGTCGAAAAGGGGAAGTGTTAGACGAAGAAATTTGCTACGAAGACATTGTTTTAAAGCTAAAACGCAACGAGTTGATTTGTGGCGAAAACAAAGTAAAACTTTCTCTAAAAGAATTTAAGATTATGGAATTTTTCCTAAAAAATCCCGAACAGATTATTACTAAAGAACGGCTTATCGAAAAAATTTGGGGCGACGATTCTGATGCCGAGTATAACAATGTGGAAGTGTATATTTCTTTTTTACGCAAGAAATTAAGCTTTTTAGGTACAAAAGTTGAAATCAAAACTTCTCGGGGCTCTGGATATTTACTAGAAAAAGCATAGGATTTTGTTAATATGGATGTTATCAAAAAATTACAATTCAAATTTATCGTAACAGTTGTCTTAATTTTAACTGTGATATTTGGCTTAATTCTCTTAGGTATAAATCAATTTAATATCCGTAGAACAGAATCTGCAAACAAAGCCTTTTTGGAAGAACTTATATCCCATGACGGACTAATGCCAAGTCGCCGTCAGATTATTGGGATGGAATTTGCAAAACGAAATCCAGGGGACACTTCTGACGAAAAAAAATATCAAGGTTCACCTGAAAAAGGTCTTTTTTCTGAACCATTTGATTATCAGTTTATCCGAAATTATTTTGCAGTAAAAATTTCTCGCACTGGTGAAATTATTTCCATTGTTTCAGATTTTCCACTTCATTACACTGATATTGAGATTAATAATCTTGTGGAAGCAGTTTTTTCTAGCAAGGATTTTGATTCCACTTACCAAGGAATGCGATATATGATTGCTGAGCGATATTATGGCTATATTGCAGTTTTCACAGAAACTCGGGCCGAAACTAATATGCAATCACGACTTTACAGCATTTCTTTTGTGATTTTTGGAATTAGTTTGGTGGTTGCAGTTGTTATCGCTTGGCTTTTATCAATTTGGGCTGTAAAACCAGTTCGCTCATCTTTTGAAAAACAGCGCCGATTTGTTGGGGATGCTAGTCATGAGCTAAAAACTCCACTTTCTGTAATTTCTACAAATATGGACGTTTTAATTTCTGAGGTTGGCGAAAATAAGTGGACTGGCTACATTCAGCATGAAATTAACAGAATGAGCACACTTGTAAAAGATTTGTTGTATCTTGCAAAGTCTGATGATGGAAAGGAAAATCTACAAAAATCCGAGTTTGATTTGTCGAGAGCGGTCACAAGTGTGGTTTTGCCTTTTGAAAGTACGATTTATGATGCAGGACGAACTTTAACTGTTTCAATCCAAGAAAATATAGACATGTATGGAATTCGGCAGCGAATAGAGCAGTTGGTGGCTATTTTATTGGATAATGCGTTGAAATATTCCAATGAGGGTGGAGAAATTAAGGTTGAGTTAAAATCTTCTGGCTCAAAAAAGATAATTTCTGTTTACAACACAGGAGAGGGAATTCCTGCCGAAAAACAAGAAGCAATTTTTGAAAGATTTTATCGCTTAGACAGTTCTAGAAATCGCGAAACTGGCGGATTTGGCCTCGGTCTTTCTATTGCCAAAAATATTGTGGACCTACACAAAGGCAAAATCCAACTAAATAGTGAAGTTGGTAAATACACTGAATTCCTAGTGATATTGTAATATTGACTAAACTCCACTGTTTCGTTCCCAGAAAACGCCATCTTTGTAGCCTTGAATCGTTTTATCGCTTTCTGCTATAAAAAGCCGTTTTTCTGCAAAAAGACAATACTCTTGATTCATTTCGATTCCGCAGTATTTTCTGCCCAACTTTTTTGCCACAACACTTGCTGTTCCGCTTCCCAAAAATGGATCAAAGACAACATCCCCTTCCTTTGAAGATGCCAAAATCAGCTTTGCGTACAGTTTTTCAGGCTTTTGTGTAGGATGAGTTGTGTTTTCTGGCATTGACCAAAATGGAACACTTATATCATCCCAAAAATTTGATGGATAAGTTAGCCTAAAATTACCTTCTTTTTCTGCAACCCAGTCCTTTGGCTTTCCATTTTCTCGATATGGTGCAATAACTCGCTTTTTTTGCTTCACAGACTCCACATCAAAATAATAATCATGGGGATTTTTCACTGCAAACCAAATATCCTCCATGGAATTTTTCCAGTTTGCCGAAGCACCACGACCTTTTTCACGTTGCCAAGTTATGCGATTTAGCACGGTTAAATGCTTTTCCAAAACTCTCTGCAAACTTGATGTGCATTTCCAATCCCCACAAAGATATAGACTGCCATTTGGTTTAAGTTTTTTTACAACTACAGAAAACCATGACTCTAGATATTGGTCGAATTCCTCTGTGGAACGGGAGTTAAACTTAAATCCATTAAAATTTTTTGACAAATTATATGGCGGATCAATAATTATCAAATCAGCAAATTCATCTGGGATAAAGGGAAGTGCGTGATATAAATCGTCGTTTATGGTTTTGTTTATAAAATTTTCAGGTGATGAAAGAGTTTCTATATCATCTTTTGTAATCAAATTTTCTGAAAATGCGGCGATTTCTTCATTTGAAAGAGTTAATGTTCTATTATTTTTTGCTTTTTCCTTGATTTCAGGAGATTTTTCATTTTCCATGATGATTTTTACCTATTTCTCGTGTTTTCGTGATTTTCCAATTTGTAACGCTCATATTTATCTTTCCCCTAGCCAAACCTGAGCGAAAACTTTTAGTCATCTTCGTACAAATTGTGAAGTTTTCTGTAGACATTATTGAAGATAGCTTTTTCATCCTCGGAGAAAATATCTTTGCTTTCATCACTTAAAACTTCTAAACTTGATAAACTTTCATTTAGGGCTGTAGCAAAGCCTCGGCTAACTTTTAGCCAATAGCAGCCATTTCCGTCTGTAAAAAGACAGATAAAGCCCAACTCTTTGCTTTTTTGCTTTGCAACTGCAATTCTCAAAATCCAACCAAGGGCTTCTAACAACTTTTCCTTGTCCTCTGGAAAGTGGATATTAAGTTTTCTGTTCCATTCGCTTTCTGAAAGCACCTTAAAATCAAGTTGTTTTACAAGTTTCAAAGTGTTTTCCAGTTTTTCTCCAGCCAAAACTTCGTAAGAGCCAATTAGCACCTTTGATTTTAAGCCTTCTAACTGTTTTAACTTGCCTTCGTTTGTGTTTTCGGACAAAGCTACTACCAATTTTTCGTAAGGCAAAATCACGTGTTTTTTGCCCTTTATCTTTCTGATGATAAAATCCTGGTTTCCAAGTGTAACAAGATTTTCTGATTTTTTTGCAACATCTTCTTTTATTACAAATAAATCTTTTTTATTTCTTGTGTAAGAAAGTTTTTTCTCGATTTCTTGCTTCAATCTAAAAAATGTTGTTTTGCTAAGTGGCGAAACTGACATTGCAAACATTCTAGAAGTGCGTACGATTTCTCCTGCTACAATGTACTGTGGGTTCATTCTAAACATATTTGACCCAGGATGAATTGAAATTCGGTCGGCAGTCAAACTTTTGTAGCTGTCTTTTTGCTCCATGATACAAACAAACTGAATCATTCCACTGGCAACACAACTTAAATAATCTTCGGTTTTTCCGCTTTTCAAAATCGGGAAGCCCATTTTCACCACAATTTCTTCAAGCTGAGTTTTAATGTTTACAATTTCTGCCATCACTCTTTCATCAAGATATGATTTTTCACAGAATTTAGTTGTGTTTTCGCAACTTACAAATTGATTGTAAAGATTTACGTAAGAAACGAAATCCCCATCATCACTTCTAAATTTGTGGTGAGCTTGTCGAGCATCAGTTTCTTCTCCCGGTGGAAGGATAAAAGGCGAGTGGACACTTAAAAAAGCTGCCGCAATCAACACTTGCTCCATAACATCTGGATATTTCACTATGGACTCAACAATCATTCGGCTAACCCGTGGCAAAAGTGGAAATCTTACCATCAATTCACCGATTTTTGAAAGACTGTTATCTGGATTTAGGGCGTCAAGCAAGTTCAAAGTTTCGATAGCACCACGAATTCCCTCTTTTGAAGGTGGTGAGATAAAATCAAACTTGTAAAAATCGTAAATCCCAAGTTCTGCCATTCGTAAAACAACTTCCGAAAGGTCAGTTCTATAGATTTCTTCCAATGTATAAAGTGGTCTACTTTCAAACTCTTTTCGAGGATAAAGTCTGTAACACATTCCCGGCTGAGTTCGCCCCGCACGACCTTTTCTCTGATTACAACTTGCTTTACTAACAGCCACTTCATTCAAACTTGATGTAAAAGTTCGTGGACTATATGAGTTGATTTTTGCAAGTCCTGAATCGATAACTGTGGTAATTCCCGGAATTGTAACAGATGTTTCTGCAATATTTGTTGATAAAATAACTTTTTTTCTTCCAAATGGTGCTGAATCAAAAACTCTTTCCTGTTCCTCTTTTGCAAGTCGCCCGTAAAGCGGCACAATGTGTATTTTTCGAGAAAAACTAGAGTGATATAAACGCTTCATACAATTTTTGATAGTTTTCTCTCCAGGCAAAAAGCACAAAATATCCCCAGATTTTCGCTGAGATAAAACTCTATCAATAGTTGTTTCGATTTTCTCTAGTAGAGCTTCTTCTGCGGCTACCGAGGCTGTACTTCCACAAATTGCTGGTGGATCGTAAAGCAAAGTTACCGGATAGGTGATTGTATCGATTGTAACGATTGGACAACCATCAAAATACATAGAAAAAGCTTCTGCGTTCATTGTGGCAGAACTGATAATCACTTTAAAATCAGGTCTTTCTGCTAAAATCCGTTTTAGTAAACCAAGTACAAAGTCAATGTTCAAACTTCTTTCGTGAGCTTCATCCACCATGATAACAGAATATTTACTCATCCATGGATCAAGCTTCATTTCTTGAAGAAGGATTCCATCAGTCATGATTTTGATTTTAGTGGTGGAATCTGTTTTATCCTCAAATCGCATTTTATATCCAACTAATCCTAGATAACTAGTTCCAAGTTGTTTTGAGATAAACTCGCTTACAGAAAGAGCTGCGATACGACGAGGTTGAGTAACTGCAATTACACCAGTGTTTGAATATCCTGCTTCATGTAAAATCACTGGGATTTGTGTGGTTTTTCCAGAGCCAGTTGGACTTTGAACAACTATAACTTGGTTATTTTCTAAAGTTTCGAGAATTCGCTGTTTTTGTTGATAAACAGGCATTTTTTTATAATTAATAGACATATTCTGTTCCTGTAATTTTTTTCATTAATTCTAATCGAGTCGTATAATATTTTTTATCTTTTTCTGATTGGCGATTAATAAAACCATTTGTCAGTTTTTTTATGACAAATTCTCCGTTGGATTCAACATGAGTTGTAATATAAGTTGGTTCGATATAATCCATGTAAAATCCGCTTTTTTCTTTTACAAGAGAAATTTCCATAAGGATGCTATCCCCAGTATATTCGTATTTTCCTTCTGGATTTTCATAATCTGGCCAACCTCGCTGCCCAGAAATTGTGTTTCCTGTGGAATACATTATCATTTTTCGAGCTTTTCCGCTATCATCTGTGAAAACTTCCCATTCTTGTGTTACGTGAGGATGATTTCCCCAAACTATGTCCACTCCAGCATCTAAAACCTGCCGAAAAAACTTTTTTCGCTCTGTGGAAACTGTTCTCACATATTCTGGGTCACTTGTATGAATCGCTACAATAAAAACGTCACATGGATTTGCTTTTCTTAGTTCTGTTAGAAAAGATAAATATTCATTTCGGCTTTTTGTTGTTGCAGGTACATAATCAATAAGTGAAATATCGTGATATGCGTTCAAAAACTCTGTCATCCCGCAGTATAAGATTTTCCAACCCTTTATATCTATCAGTTCGTAGGTAAATTTTACAGTTTTATCTTCTTTTATTCCGGTAAAATAAACAGTTTTTTCAGGATTTTCTTTGAGGATATTAAAATTCTTGTAAGTTTGCTTTATTCCAGATTCGTTTTGGTCGTTTGTGTGATTGTTTGCAAGGGTAAAAACCTCAAATCCAGCCTTTACAGCTGCATCTAAGTAGGGCGGTTGCACATTAAAAGTTGGATAAGTTTCGTAGGGTATAGTTCCGTCTACTGGTGCTTCTAGGTTACAAAAAGTCAAATCATCATTTTGGGTAATATTTAAAATATCAGCGTATATTTTATTATAATCTTTCATATTGAAGTTTACATTATGAGCCATAATATCTCCCGCAAAGGTGAT
>JAZQUR010000027.1:0-26936 GCA_045631425.1 Treponemataceae bacterium
CTTCTGTGATGTAACCTGTGTTATCTGGAACTGGGTGTGTAACGTCATCACCAGGCATTGTTGTAACTGCTAGAATTGTTACAGATCCAGCGTCATCAAAGTCTACAGCCTTTTCGTAACGAGCTGCCAACTGAGAATACAAATCTCCTGGATAACCACGATTTGAAGGAACTTGCTCTTGTGTAATAGCAATTTCTTTCATAGAGTCTGCAAAGTTTGTCATGTCTGTTAAAAGAACAAGAACGTCTTTTCCTTGAAGAGCAAATTGTTCTGCAACAGCTAGTGACATATCAGGAACTTGCAAACATTCTACAGTTGGGTCTGCTGCTGTGTGAACAAACATAACTGTGCGACTTAAAGCGCCACCTTCTTCCAAAGTTTGTTTGAAATAAAGGTAATCGTCATATTTTAGCCCCATTCCTCCAAGGATAATAACATCAACTTCAGCTTGCATAGCAATACGAGCCAAAAGTTGGTTGTATGGTTCTCCAGAAATAGAGAAAATAGGAAGTTTTTGAGAAACAACCAATGTATTGAACATATCAATCATTGGGATACCTGTACGAATCATGCGTTTTGCAATAATACGTTTTGATGGATTTACAGATGGTCCACCAATTGGAACTAGGTTTTCTTTTAGTGAAGGTCCTTTATCACGAGGAACACCAGCACCGTCAAAAATACGACCCATTAAATCTTCAGAAAAGCTAACTTGCATTTCATGACCAAGGAATCGGATTTTATCACCTGTTGAAACACCACGACCACCAGCAAAAACTTGTAGAGAAACCAAATCCCCAGCAATGCGGTTTACTTCTGCAAGAGAAGTTCCAAAAGATGTTTCAATTTCTGCAAGTTCACCGTATTTTACGTCAGTTGCACGAACTGTGATAACGCTACCGTTAATTGATTCGATTTTAGAATATATTTTTTTCATTATTCACCGTCCTTAAGTAGCATTTCAGCTTCTTTTGATAGTGTACCATTTTTTGAAGCATAAAGATTTTTGATGTCAGCTTCGTTTTGTTTGAAGGCGTCACTCATCCATTCGCTATAGTTCCAGTCAATGAACTTTTGGCGTAATTGGTTAAAGTAAGCACGAGCTTCATCTTTTCCTTCAAGTGTAAAATCAGAACCCAAAATGCCTAGCAATTCTTTGAAAACATAGGTTTGACGTTCAACACTTGGAGAAGCATCTACTTCATCAAATGAGTTTTGTTGGAAGTAAACTGAATCCAAGAATTCGCTTTTTAGATAAGCGATAAAGTCTTCTGAACTTGTACCTTCTTCACCAACAACTTTCATCATTTGGCCAACTTCAGTACCTCTACGAAGAGCTTTTCTTGCATAATTTACCCAATCTTCTCGGATAACTGATTTATATTTTGACCAAGAATCTAGTGGGTCAATAGCAGGATATTTACGTGCATCTGAACGTTCGCGGCTTAATCCGTGGAAAGAACCAACAACTTTTAGAGTTGCTTGTGTAACAGGTTCTTCAAAGTTACCACCAGCTGGTGAAACTGTACCACCAATTGTTACAGAACCAATTGAACCATCACTTAGACGAACGATACCAGCTCTTTCATAGAATGCTGCGATGTAACTTTCTAGATAAGCTGGGAATGCTTCTTCACCAGGGATTTCTTCTAGACGTCCAGACATTTCGCGAAGAGCTTGTGCCCAACGTGATGTTGAGTCTGCAAGAAGAAGAACGTGAAGTCCCATTTGACGATAATATTCAGCAAGTGTAACACCTGTATAAACAGAAGCTTCACGAGCAGCAACTGGCATTGATGATGTGTTACAAATGATAATTGTTCTTTCCATCAAAGATTTTCCAGTACGTGGATCTTTTAGTTCTGGGAATTCTTTTAGGATTTCTACAACTTCACCAGCACGTTCACCACATGCAGCTACGATTACAACGTCTACGTCAGCATTACGGCTTGTTGTATGCTGTAAAACAGTTTTACCAGCACCAAAAGGACCTGGAATACAATATGTTCCACCTTTTGCAACTGGGAAGAATGTATCGATAAGACGAACTTTTGTAACCATTGTTTCTTCTGGTTTTAGACGTTCTGCATAACAATCTACAGCACGTTTTACTGGCCATTCAAAACTCATAGTTAGGTCAAAATCTTTGCCTTTTTCATCTGTAACAACAGCAACTACATCTTTTAATTTGTAGTTTCCTTCTGGTTTTACAGATTTTACTGTGTATGTTCCATACATTCCAAATGGAACCATGATTTTGTGGGTAAATGGTCCTTCTGGAACAGAACCGATATAATCACCGCGACGAACAATATCACCAACTTTTGCAATTGGTGTAAAATCCCATGTTGTATCATCTGGGATTGCATCAAGATAAATACCTCTTTCTAGGAAGTAACCTGCTTGTTCAGCAAGTTGTGGAAGAGGATTTTGAAGACCGTCAAAAACTTGTCCTAAAAGACCAGGTCCAAGTTCTACTGATAAAAGTTCACCAGTAAATTCTACAGGGTCTCCAGTTTGAATACCTTTTGTAATTTCAAAAACCTGAAGTTGAGCAACTCCGTTACGAATACGGATAACTTCGCTTTTTAGGCTTTTTCCAGCAACTTTTACATAACCTACTTCGTTCAAGGCAACGTTTCCATCAAATTCAACACTAATCATGTTTCCGTTGATAGCAACTACCTTTCCTTTTGTATCTGTCATATTAAAAACTCCGATAACATCCGATTTTGCTTATGCAACACCGTTTGTTAAAATCTTTTCATAAATTTGTTTATAAGAAGACATTCCTATTTCTTCGTTGAATACTCTTAAACGTGCTAAAAGTTTAAGTTTTAGAGCATAAGCAAAAACAGAATCTGTACAGAAAATATCAGATGGAGTGATGCTTGTAAGATAGTTCATTCTTTGTTTTGCAAGATAAAGTTCTGCATCAAGAGGACTTTCAAATCCACATGCAGTTCTCGCAATTTCAAGAATAAAAGATGGACATTCTTTTTGAAGGATTTCCACATCTTTTTTTAATCTACGGGCTCTAATTTCTGCTAAAGCAAAACGTAAGGTTCTTTCAAAATCGAACCATTTTTTTACTAAAGTAGATGAAACCTTTGAAACTTCTTTTGGTGGTTCTAATGTCAATTCCTTCAAAGTTTCTAAGGATTTTTTATCTAAAAATCTTGAAGCAAGTTCAGTAAAGTATTCCTCAGTGATTGGCATTGGAACTTCGTTATCTAGAGAAAGAGTTGGAAGTTGTGCCACGAGATAATACCAATTACTCACTTGCAGCCTCTTTTAAGATTTTTGCTGTTACAGGATTTAGGTAAGATGCAAAAAGTTCTGCTACAGCTTCTGCAGAGAAATCGTAGAATGCAGCACCGTTTTGAACACCAACTTTGAATCCAGAACCAATTGAAGAATCAGCTTTGATTTCAAGTCCTTTTTCGATTTCAGATTTTAGAGATTTTGTAAATCCAGCTTCCAAAGATTGTAAATCTTTTTCTGAAAGTAAAACAGAAACATCATCTTCGCCTTTTGAAGCCCAAGCTTTTACAGTTTCTGGGATAAGAGTTTTTAGCATATCAGCGTTGTATGCTTCTGTAACTTCTTTTTTGATAAGAGCATCTAGAGAAACAGTTACACCATCACGGAATGAAATGAGAAGATTTCTTCCAGCTTGTGCGATAGCGTCTTTGCTAGATTTTTCCATGCGTTCTGTTTCAGTTTTTGCGCTTTTTAGGATGTTTTCAGCTTTTACTTCTGCATCTGCAACAATTTGAGCGGCTTTTTTTTCAGCCTCCGCGATAATTGCAGCACTTGCATTTTCAGCTGTAGCAACACCGTCTTTTTTGATTTTATCAATCAATTCTTGTAATTGGACGTCCATAAATCCCTCGTATATATAGTTTTTAATAACCTTTAACAAGTATAAAATACTTAGTATTTATTATAAAACGAGAATTCTGAAAAGGCAAGAAAAAAGTTTTATTTAAAAATACGGCAATTTTTTTGATACGTTGACAACTGATACGTAAAAAGATACTATATAAGTATGAGTAATGCATTAGTAATTATTGATCCACAAAATGATTTTTGTAATTCAAAGGGAACTTTGTTTGTTCCAGGTGCTGAAGAAGATTGCGGAAGACTAGCAGAATTTATCAATCATAATTCATCAAAAATTTCTTCTATTCATATTACATTGGATTCTCATCCTACATATCATATTGCACATCCTGAATTTTGGATGGATTTAAGCGGAAATACACCAAAACCTTTTACAATTATTAAACATCAAGATTTTGCAAAGGGGTTGTTCAGTCCTAAAAATCCTTCTTTACATCAAGCTGTTGAAGAATATTTAATGGCTTTGGAAAATCGCGGACGATATAACTTGTGTATTTGGCCTCCACACTGTTTAACAGCAACATGGGGACACTGTGTTGATGAAAAAATTTGGAAGGCAGCTCATGACTGGGAACTTGCACATGTTGGCAAAAATGTAAACTACATAAAAAAAGCATCTAACCCACTTACAGAACATTACAGCGCAATTCAAGCTGAAGTTCCAGATCCAAATGATGTTTCAACAAGAGTAAATTTTTCTTTTATTGATTCATTAAAAGAATATGATCACATTATTATTGCGGGAGAAGCCCTATCTCACTGTGTAGCAAATACAGTTCGTGATTTAAGTGTTTACATTCCAGCATATAGAATGATTGTTTTAACTGACTGTACATCAAATGTTGTTGGCTTTGAGGATGTTGGCAAGGAATTTATTAGCGAGTTTAGAGCAAAAGGTGTACAATTTGTTGATTCTAAAAACATTGTATTAGACTGAATTTTCATCTTGTAAATATATAAATATATTCTAGCAAAAAACCCCGAAGTTTTGATTTATTTAGTAAACTTCGGGGTTTTTTGTATGGTTTTTAGTGGTTAATGTATATAAAATTATACATCATTAGATTAAATCTAAAATTATTTAGACTTTTTCTTGATAAAAATCTTTTTAACTTTCTTGAAATAAAATGCTCGTAATTTTTCAGCTAAAGAATAACAGTTGTAAATCCCCTTTTTTAACGGAATATCCAAACTACCAATTCTATGAATTATACATTCATCGCCACCAAACCCAGTTTTAAATCGATATAAACCATACATTGGGTGATTTTCATCGTTTTCAGGTGGAATGCCATAAAAATCATAGGATTTTGAACCAAAGTCTTTAGCTGCTTTTATTGCTGTCCATTGTAAAAGATATGTAGCCATTAAATTGCGCTTTTTATTGCTAGAAGCTCCGTAAAGATAAACAGCTTCTGTTTCTGTAAAAAGTGTAATTATTCCAGATAAAACATCGCCTTCGTGTTTTGCAATAAACAAGGAAACTTCTGCTTTTTCTGTATTTTCAGAACTTAATTCTAGCAAACTTTTGTAATAATTCTTTCCGTGTACAGCGATTCCGTCTCTTGTGGCAGTTTCAGTAAAGATTTCATAAAAATCTTCAATGGCTTCTGGGCCACATTTTTCGATTGTTACGCCCTTTTTCTCTGCCAAACGAATATTGTATCGCCATTTTTGCTTCATATCAGAAAGCAAATCATCTTCAGATTTTGATAGATTCAAAATAACAGTGTCTGGTGGCTGAATATCTGTTAAAGCCGGGACAATTCCCTTTTGAATAGATTTTGTTACATTTAAGAAGTCTTTTTTTGCCTCTAATGAGTAAAAATTGATTGGAGGATCGATTCTTATACAAAAAGTATTCTTTGGAAGATGTTTTTTAATTTCTTCTGCAAACTCATTTAGAAAATTTATGTATTCAACAGAATTATAATAAAATCCATTTTCAACAAAAGAGGAAAATGCAACTCCCAAAGGAATGTATGCTATTGTGAATTTTTTCGCAAATCTACGTAAAAGTACAGAAACATAAAAATCTCCAAGATAGGAAGTCCCATTAAAATAAAGACTTTTCCATCCGTGGAGACATTTAAAATTTGCCCAAAATTTTGTTTGCAAAAAGTGTGGCTTAGACTCTAGTTGATTTCCAGAATCATTCTCAAAATCAACTAGAGTTAGATTGATATTAAACATTAGTGAACTTCACCGTTTACTGTGTTTACAGTTGTAACTGTTTTTCCGTCGGCTACAAGAGCTTTTCCGTTAATGTTTACAGTTTTTTCTGTTACTGTAATTGGAACTTCAAAGAAAGTGTCAGCGTCCACTACTTCGGCTTTTGCAAAAGCAGGATCTGTGCCTTCTAGAACAACTGGAGTTCCAGGAGCTGCCCAAGAACAATCAAGAACTTCTACACATTCTTTGCCATCTGCGTCTGTGTAATCAGCTGCTAAAAGCATACCACGGCTTTCAATTCCACGAAGTTTACGAGGTTTTAGGTTGTCAGCAATAACAACGTGTTTTCCAAGTAAGTCTTCTTCTTTTAGATAAGGAACTAATCCAGAACAAATTACTCTTTCAACACCTGTGCCATCATCAAGTTTTTCTACATAAAGCTTTTCTGCATCTGGGTGACGTGTAACTTCTGTGATTTTTGCAACTTTTAGAATCACTTTTTCATTGAAAATATCAATTTGTTGTTCTTTTGTTAGTGGTTCTTTTTTCGGAGCTTCTTTTTGTTCCACTTTCTTTTCCTTTTTCTTGTTATCTTGCTTTTCAGGTTTTGCAGCAGTTTCTTGATTTAGTCTGTCTGCTTGTTTTCCAGAATAGCGTTCACGATATGCTTCTGTTGTAGGATTATCCATTGTTTTGAAGATAATTTCAGACTTATAAAGTTTGTCTAATCCTTCTAGTTTTCCTAAATCAGCCCAAGTTAATGCACCTTCATTATTTGGTTTACCAACTTTTCCTGTAACACCAGTTTTTCCAAAGAATGAAAGAACTTTTTCTGCATAGTGTGGAAGATATGGATGAACCATAATCATCAAATCTTTTAGAACGTATGCAAGGTTACCAATCAAGTTAGCAGCTGCTTCAGGGTCTGTGTTGCGAGTTTTCCATGGTTCTCCGTCTTGGAAAGCCTTGTTTGCAATAGAAGAAATTGCAAAAATTTCGTGGAAAGCGTCTTTTAATTCAGACCATTCTAGAAGTTCTGTAACCTTTTTCTCGCCTTCTTCAATTTTTGCCCAAAGTTCTTCATCTTTTTTGAATGAAGGAATTACGCCATCATAATATTTTGAGATAAAAGTTGTTGTTCTGTTTACTAAGTTTCCAAGATTTCCGATAAGTTCTGAGTTCATCTTTTCTTGGAAATCTTTCCACATAAATTGGAAGTCAGATTTTTCTGGACGATTGTAGAATGCGTAGAAACGCCAAGCATCAGCTGGGATTCCAGATTCACGAGCATCAGTTCCAAAAACACCAATTCCTTTAGATTTTGAGAATTTTCCGTTTTCATAGTTTAGATACTCTGTACTAGACATGTGGTGAAGTTTTGTCCAGTTTTTGCCAGAACCAATCAATGTTGATGGGAAAATTACAGTGTGGAAAGGAATGTTGTCTTTTCCGATAAATTGGAATAAATCCACAGGGATTTTAGCCTTTTCTTCTGCAGATTCTGATGGAAGCCACCATGTTTTCCAGTCAAAAGCTTCTGGTGATTCTTCTTTTGCAAGTTTATCAGCCAAAGCTTTTGTAATAGAAATATATCCGATTGGAGCGTCGAACCAAACGTAGAAAACTTTGTCTTCAAAGCCTTCTTTTGGAACAGGAATACCCCATTTTAAGTCACGAGTAATTGCTCTTTCGTGTAAACCATCACGAATCCAAGCTTCTGTCATTTGAATAGCATTTTTAGCCCATTTTCCATCAACGGAAGCAGTTTTCATCCATTCTGCGTATTCTGCTTGAATTGCAGGTAAATCGATATATAAATGTTTTGTTGATTTTAGTTCAGGTGTTGCACCACAAGTTGAGCAACGAGGAGCTTTTAGTTCTGTTGGTTCTAAAAGTTTACCACATTTTTCGCATTGGTCACCACGAGCATCTTCATATCCACAGTGAGGACAAACGCCGTGAACATAGCGGTCAGCTAAAAAGCGTTCACATTCTGGGCAGTAAAGTTGTTCAATAGTGTTTTCTTTGATAAAGCCACGTTCATCAAGTTGATTAAATAAAGATTGAACGATTTCAGTTTGTTGTGGAGTTGAAGTTCTTCCAAAATAGTCAAAATTGATTCCAAACCAATCATAAATATCTTTATGAATTGCGTGATAATAGTTACATAATTCACGAGGTTTTTTATTTTCTTCTAAAGCTTTTGTTTCTGTAGCAGTTCCGTATTCATCTGTACCACAGATATAAAGTGTGTCATAACCACGACTTCGGCAAAATCGTGCAAAAACGTCTGCTGATAAAACTTGAAGTAAGTTCCCAAGGTGTGGAACATTGTTTACATAAGGTAATGCGGATGTAATAAGTCTTCTATTCATAATTATATATGATAATTATTTATAGGTTTTCTTTCAAGTAGGTAAAATAAATTTGCTAGTTACTTTATACAAAGATTTGATAAAAACTGATAACTAGCCTATTTTCGTTTTTTAGAAAGAGACTTTTTTCCCGGAGATTTGATGTTTAAGAAGATTGTTTTTTCGATTTCAAAACCAGGTTGAATATCAACATCCCAATGGAAAATACAACAATTTGAAATCATTCTATCTTCTATGTACAAAGGCTGTAAATTGATAGAAGCGTTTTCATTAAACTCAAATATAAACTCATTTGACAAGTTTGTATCAGAAACTTGAATCCATGAAACATCACTTTGCTTATAACTTTGATTTACGCAAGGAGAATCTTTCCCCTCGTCTGTAACAATTTCTATTTTGCGACTTGGATCTTCGCACAAAGGCATTGTTAAATTTACTTCTACTCCAAAAATGCCATTTATTCGGTTTATTGAGTTGTTATGTAAAATATACTGAACTTGCACACCATTTTCATAGAATGTATACGTTTTTCGTAGAGATACTGCTTGTTTTTGGCGACCAAAAAATCCTTCACCTAAAAGATGAATTTCATTTCGTGATTTAGAA
The DNA here is from genome assembly GCA_045631425.1 of Treponemataceae bacterium. Taxonomy (GTDB): domain Bacteria; phylum Spirochaetota; class Spirochaetia; order Treponematales; family Treponemataceae; genus Treponema_I. The sequence continues at coordinate 9,060 of JAZQUR010000027.1, forward strand.
ATCTTTTGCTCGGTAAAAATCAAGTCTTGAAAAACAGTATTGTCAACTAAATCACTTTCAGATTGCAAATCCAACATTGAAGCATTTTCTTTTTCAATTAGGAAATCTGAGAATAATTTGCGTTTTTCACCAACGTAGTTATAACAAGAACTATGCAAATCAAGCTCCATAATGTTAGCACCACGTGGAGAAAGAAATGCAGAATAAATTGGATATTGGATGATGTAATCCTTGTATCCATCCATATCATAGTCAAAAATCGAAAAAGTTTTGATATTTGAAAATTCCTTGATGGATTTTTCTGCTTGCAAAAGAATTCTATAAGCGTTTTGACGCTCTAAAACACCAACAAAATTACCTTGATTTGTGTATGACACATAATTTTGTGATTTCCACATTTTTTCACGAGCAGATTTTTTTCTGTGCTTATCGCCTTTTAACAAGTTTATTAAATTTCCAGTGTGTAAGGAGCGTGCATATAAAATCATGCATTCTGGATATTTATTAAGGATGTTACGTGTGGCATAAATATTTTCATCATTGATTTTTATGGAACTATTTGATGGAATAAAGTTTTTGATATATTTCACACCTGATTTTAAGAAATTCTCAGGATTGGAAAACTTAATATTTTCTTCAAAACTTGTATAATCAATAAAATTGTGGAACCAATTATTTGAAATCAACTCAGTTAAGTTTTCAAGAGTAATTTCTGCACAAATAATCTTTGGCTCTTGTCCCGGAATCAATTTTTTTAGAGAATTTATGTATTCTTCCATTGAAATATTTACATTTGGGACATATTTTTGAGAAACTGGAATGATTGTGATTGTTTTTCCAGCATCTTCAATGATATTTGGATAAAATGCGTTTCCTTGAGACTGTTTCTTTGAAATAATCTCTGAATCCAAAAGCATATAATCGAATTCGTTTGAGTAAAAACTTTGTACAAGCTGAGGTTCCCATGCGTTTTGAGGTAATCTCATCCCACGAGGACGTTTACCAAGGCTGCGGCGAACAACATTTTGCAGCATTTCAATCTGTCCAAGTCTATCAACAGGTAAAAGCAAAGGAAACAATGGATCATAGTAACCGCCGCCAAGAATTTCTACTTGCTTGCGACTTGTAAGATCTCTCAAAACATCAATTACCTCAGGATGTTTTTTTTCGTACCATTCTAGCATCAATCCAGAAAATGAAATTGTTGCGTAAATCCGAGGATTTGAATATAAGAGACCAATTAATTTTTTTACTGATTTTTCGTATATTTCTTCAGCATTTTCAGGAATTTCATTTCCGATTTGCCCGATACGAAAAACATAACAGATATGCAAATTAGACATAAAAACTATTCACCATTCTTATGAAATATGGTATAGCAGAAATCCCAAAATTTAAAGCATTTATTTATAATTAATGGAGTTTTTTTTATGCACATGTGAGGACAATATTCAATCTTAAAATCTGCACTATCACATTTTTTACAAGAAATACAACTAGAAGAGCATTTTTCATTTTCTTCACCATCTGGATATGAACATTGTTTAATGTATCCGTTTGTTATATCAACGAGCTCGATAATATTTTTTGGACATTTATCAACACAGAGACCACATCCAGAACAACTTTCTGTAACTATTGCAGTTCGATTATTAATAATAATTGCTTTTTCAGGACAAACTGATGCACATGTTCCAAATCCAACACAGCCATATTTACAAAAATCCACATCGCCATATTGATCAAGATAAACTCGACAGTCAATTTGTTTAGAATATTGCAAAGGTCTCTCTTGAGGTTCACGAATTGGAGAACATTTTACAACAGTTATTTTATCTTTTACCTTCATTTGGTCGATTGGAAAAATAAATTCTTGTTCTTTTGATGAAATTCCAAATTTAGAATCACGATTGAAAAATGTATAAAAGAAAAAAACTGAAACAGAGAGTAAAATCAATATTAATAAAGACATTAAAATCGCAAAAATCATTAAATCACTCCAAAATTAAACCAAGAAATGTTATAAGCAAATAAAAGTATTAAAATGATACCGATAGATACCAAAATAAGAATAGCTTTTTTCAACTCAATATTAACTAAAGAAATATTAATTCTATATTTTATAGCATAAAATATAGGAATAAGAGCATAAAATCCAATTGTTGCAACGATAGCAATGATTATTCCGTGAAGCAAAGTTGTACTTTCATTTACTGCTAAAAATGCAATGAAAAATGTTAAAACAAATTCTGAGATTTCTTTTTTTAGTAACAACTTAAATAAAAATGATAGCAAAATCGAAAATGTTAATGCAAAGAAAAGCAGGAAAAACGGAAAAATATCGCTTAGACTTTTTGGTCCTAAAACATAAGTCGAAATTACCCAAGTTAAAATCACTGTACAAATTGTAGATAAAAGTGTTTTTACAGAATACAAGAAAACATTCTTAGGATTTTCAACTGTTAGTAATAAATCCTTTATTCCAACTCCATAAACTAAAATACAAGAAGCGGAAAATATATAAAAAATCAAATTAGACAAAACCATTTTTCTCCCCCAAAACGAAAGTTAGTAACGAAATTAAGCTTTTGTTTTTTCAATGTTTATTTTTCTAACGATATCAAGTTGCTTATCAATGAAAACTACTATCAAAAAAATCAACGCCATCAAAATGAATGTTCCAGGAATTGTTGCCCAAAAACTTGAATACCATGGGAAAAACTCAAAAGCTTTAATGCCAGTTTTAACAGGAATTGAAACTGAACCAAAAGATAAAACTTCTCTCAAAATAAAGAGCAAAAACAAAAATAGTGAGAAAAACCCAGAATAAAGCATATTGATGCCAAAAACTCTTGGAGAATCATAATTATCTTTACTGAAAAGAAAATCCAAACACAATGATGATAATGGGATAAAATACAATGCAAAACTTAATAAAATTCCCAAAACTGGTGAGAAAATTACAAGCAGGCGTTTATAAATTATTGTTAAAAACAATAAAAATAACAATAAAATTAATCTGTCAGTATTACCTGTATCAATTTTGTTCATAAAAAAGCGTAAAGTTGTTCCTAAAATCATAGAAAGATTTATTAACAAAATGATAATCATTCCGCAACCAAGACGAGCTGGAGTTACCAAAAGAATTGGAAGCAATGAAAGAACATATAAATATATATTATGCTGATGTTTTGTTGGCATTATTTTATCTCCTGTATAAGAAAGTTTACACAACCCTTTTGATAAAAGGCTTATATAGAAAAAGGGATTCCCATTTTACATAGCACTTTCTGTTGCATAACCTTTCAAGAAATTTGATATATTTTTGGCCCAATAATCTATTTGATTTTTTGAAATTGAATTCCAAGAAAATTCTTGTTCATTTTCTGGTAATCCAATAGTTCCAAGAAACTCAACACCCTTTTCTGATTGGAAAAACACACCAACAAAAGGTCCGTAAGAACCTGTCATACGGATTGCAACAATTGCGTTATTATCTTCAACTTTTGTATATGTATCATCAACTGAAAACACAAAAGAAGAAACACTCAATGGCAAATTGATGTTTAGAGCCTCTCCAACTTGATATTGATCTTCATATTTTGTTTCAAGTTTACTTTGAAGCATATTTATAACTGTTTTATGCCCTGCGTTTCTTGAAAAGAAAACTACAAGAAATAATATTGTAAACATAACAAGCAAAATACTTGTAAAAAATCCATAAGAATGAAGTAATTTTTTAGTTTTGTCTGTCATCATTATTTCCCTTTACACGTAAAAACTTTTCATAAATTAAATCTTCTACAAGTTGAATTATAGGAGAAATAATATTTGTAATCAAAATCACAAACATAGCACCGATAGGAGAAGTTCCACATCCCATAATCAAAAATGCAAAAACTCCTGATAAAAAACCAAATACAACTTTACCAACAATAGTCATTGGAGTTGTTCCTGGCCACTGAAGTAATAAAAATGCTGTCATAATTGTGCCACTGGAGAAAATAGCAAGTAAAATATCACCTTGATTTAAGATTCCACCATAAGGAAACAATCCAAAAATTCTTACTAACAATCCATAAACAAATAGGAAAACACAAGGAATGATCCACTTTATGCCGCCAAAAACAAGCAAAACCATAGTAGCAATTAGTGTTAGTAAATTAAATCTAAATGCAGGAATCAAAGCGCCATTATCCCAAATAAGTGATACATATCCTTCTGGTAATGAAACACCTGCAAATTTAAAAACTTTTGCGTTCAAGAAATTTGTAATATTTCCATCTGTAGCAATTTTTTGAATAAATCCATCATTTACAAGCTGTTGTCCAACATTTGGTGTTTGTAAATGATTTAGAGTTAATGTGAAGTTCGGAAAAAATTGAGTTCCTATTAAATATAGAAAAATCACTGTGATAGCAATAGGATTTATCCAAGATTGAGCAAATCCGCCAAAAAGATAATATGTTAATAAAAGTGAAAATAAAACCACATTGATTAAAAGAAAAATCGGATATCCTTCTGGAATAAAAAATCCAATCAACAAGCCTTGCAAAATCACAGTAACAGATGGAATTAAAGATTTTTTTACAATAAAAGAGTAAATCAAATCAGCAGCAATAGCTGACAAAATTGAAATAACTATTTGACCAACTGCAGTATAACTCTTTGTAATAAAAAGCATTAGAATTTGCGGCAAAAGCAAAAATATCACCATCCAAGATGAGGTTGAAATTGATGGGGTCGAATAACAAAATGGAGCGAATGTAAGTAGTTTATATTTGTTTTTATTTTTCATTATTCTTCCTCACAAATTAGTGAAATAGTTTGATATAAAGGTAGTCTTGATGGACAAACTGTATTACATCTTCCACACAAAGTACACTTTTTAGCCATTGCTTTAACTTCAGAAGAAATATAGCGATTTTTATGATACATTGCAAACAAATCGTTTGGTCTAATTCCAAAGTTACAAGCTCTAAAACAGTCCCCACATCGAATACATGGATATTGAACTTGTTTAGAAACTTCTTTTGAAGATAAAAGAGTTACTGATTTTACATAATCAGTTATAGGAGTGTTTGAATCACTTATAGACACACCTTTTAGCAAGCCATTTACAACAACTTTATAGGGAGTTTTTTTGCATAAACCACATTCTTCGATTAGATTTTTTAATGGTGTTCCTCTTTTTACTTTGAAAAACTTCTCTGACTCCAAAACAGTCCCAGAAATTTGAACAAAAGTATCCACCACAGGTTTGCAAAGTGCAACACCTTCAAAAGCTGAATAACATGTCATTACATCAACAAAAGCATTTGCAAATGTATCTTGCTTTTTCAAAAGTTCATTTAGCTCTTCTTCTGTACCAAAACTATATTTTTGATCATAAACTTGTTCGCATTGAATATCAAAAGAATCAGAAAAATCACACTCATCAATAAAGGCAACTAATTCTTTTTGTTGTGCAGTATAGAAAAAGATTACTTTTTTAGCATTGATACTTTTTGCAAGAATAAATGCACCTTCTAAAACTTGTTCTTTATAATGTTCAAAAACAAAACTGTCAGTTGTACATGATGGATCATAATCGTATAAACGAACTCCAAGAACATTTTCATTCTCTAAATCAACATTACTTAAAATTGATGAAATAGGCTTATATCCAAAAAATGTGTTATGAACACCATTGTCTTTAAGCATATCCATAATTTGAGTTGATGAGAATAATTCCCATTCTGATTTTACGATTTTCTTACCAACATAGGAAAAAGCGCCTTCCATTTTTACAACGGCAATTTTTGAAATTTTTCCGTTTGGCATTGCAGTTTTTCTAATTTCAGAAATAATTCCCGGAATAGAAGAATGAACGTTTCCTCCATCTAAAACGGCCAAAACATCACCTTCTTTAATTTTTTTTCCTACTTTAAGTTTTTCAGAATTCTCATCAAGGGGAACATAAATTTCAGATGGTATAAATGCGTATTCCAAATCTTCAAATTTTGGAATATTCATATTTAATTTGCTAATATCAAGTACTTTCATCGCTTTTGCCTTTTAAGAACACAAAATAAAGTATACAATCCTGTTATAACAAGTCCAATAATTCCAACTATCCACATCAAAACCGAATTTTCAACCTTACCACCAGCTGAATACTCAATATTTGAATAAGGACTTTGTGATGATAAAAGTTTTTCCACTCCAGAAGCATTTTCAAAGTTTTCTAAAGAATTTGAAATATATCCTTCACCAAAAGTAAATAAAACCTTTTCATCTTGAATAACAAGATTATTAGTTGTTTTTTTATATTCTGGAATAGAAACAACATCTCCAAGTTCAACAGATTGTCTATTTTCTTGATAAAAATCAAGTTTTTTAAATGGATATGTTGCATTTATCCAGTTTTCTTCTACAAAATCAAAAATATTTGGTAAAAAACTTGAATTTTGATTTTCAACCTCGTAATTTTTTACAAAAGTGTAATTATCTTCCAAATTTGTAAAAAAGCCTTTGTCAGTATACTCTGAAGGACTAGGTAAAAACAAGTTATTTTCTTTAAGATTGGCTTTAAAATTTCCAGAAAAACAGAATACCAAAAATAAAACTAAAACAGAGCCAAAAACAGTACATGTGTATTTTAGATTAAAATGATTTGAAACTTTTATGTATTTTAATGGCAAAATCTGCTTCATAGAAAAGCCATATATCACGTTTTGCGTAAAAAATGTAGGCAACTGTAAACAAGAATACCATGCAGCACAAGCTAATATAAAAAGTAAAAAAGCTCTTATTCCACATAGTATAAACATCAATAGACAAATTGCGAAAAAGCAAATCATCAACGTTTTTTTACTAATTGATTTCCACCAATTCTCTCGAATAACATAATTTTCAAACAAAAATAAAAAACATAAAAAACAACAAACAGAAATTGCAACAGAATAAAAAGGAACTGCGTAAGCCAAAACCACAAAGGGAATTTTAGCCAAAATAAATTGCAATTTTGATTTTGTGAAAACTGTCAAAATTATGAGCAAAATACCACAAATAATTGGACATAAAATAGGCACACTAGCCTTTGCATCAATTCCAAATGGGATATTTTGATTTTTTAGTTCATTTTCAACGGATTCAACAGAAGATTCTTCAACATAAAATAATTGATATTTATCTTCCATGTCAGAGAAAAAAACATCTCGTAAATCATTTGAAGACAAATTCTTTATTTTATAATCCATCATTATTGGAGTATAACTGTGAGGTTTTACGTATTCTTGAGTTTCTTTTGAAATAACGCCCTGAGTATCAATATTTGAAAGGGCATCCAAAATACTTATTTCATTATCTACATAAAAAATACGATAATTGTCCCAAATTTTTACAGCAGGAACATCACGAAAAAAAACAATTCCTAAGAGAGAAAAAATAATTATTGAAAGAAAAAGTACAATTTTTAATGCAATCTTCATTTTACAAACTGGTTTTTAAAGTGTAGAAAAAGCAATTCCTGTAAACAAACCAAACAAACACCCCATAATAACTTCTAATGGTTTGTGACCTTTAACTACTTTTACAGGTGTATAATCTACATCATTTTTTTCTTTTAACTGATTACCTAATTGATTCAAGGCCATGGCTTGATTACCACTTGATAATCGAACACCAAGTGAATCCCGAACAACAACTAGCATAAAAGCAAGTGAAAAAATAAAAATATCAGAATCTATACCCTGACTAAACCCAATGCTTGTACACAAAGAAGTTACCAAAGCAGAATGGCTTGAAGGCATTCCCCCAGTTCGCCAAATTAAAAGAGAAAACAACTCTCTAATTGATTTTACTTTACCAGCAAATAGTGCTAAAAGTGTTTTAATAAATTGAGCTCCAAACCAACTAAAAATAATTGATAAAAGAACTGGATTTGAGAAAAAATTTATAATCTGTAAACGTGCTTGACTAGGCATAATACTATAAATATTATAATTAATATGCTTTTTTTGCAATATACAATTTCAACAGATGATGAAAATAGAAGAATAGATAGAGTTCTTCGCAAGTTTTTAAAAGATGATTTAGCCCTTTCTCAGATTTATAAATCCTTACGTAATGGAGAAATACGGGTAAACAACAAAAAAGTTAAGCAAGATTATAAAACTCAAAAAAATGATATTATTTTTATTAACGAAAAATTGATAAAATCAAAAAATCAAGAAAATCAAAATATCCAGAACGAAAAAAGTGAAATTTCCAAGAATTACCCAAAATTAGAAGTAATTTTTGAAAATCAATACGTAAAAATCATAAACAAACCCTACAACATTTCTGTGCAAAAATCCCAAAAAGATGAAATCGCTTTAGATGAAATCATAAAATCACAATATCAACCAACTGAAAAATCTCTTTCATTTAACCCTGGTCCACTTCATCGTTTGGACAAAAAAACTACAGGACTTTTGGCTTTTTCAAACAATCTTGTGGGGGCTCAAGAATTTTCAAATATCCTGCAAAATCACAAAATCACAAAAACCTACATCACTGTTTTGGAAGGAAAATTAGCATCGCCTCAAAAATGGCAGGATAAAATCGCTACAAACGAAAAAAACGGAAAAAATGATTTTAAAACTGTAACTGTAAATGGAGATTCTGAAAACTCAAAAGAAGCAATTACAGACGTTTTTCCAATAAAAACTGGATTTTTTAACAATAAACCAATTACTCTAGCAAAAATCAACATTTACACAGGACGCACTCATCAAATACGAAGTCAGTGCGCTTATCATAATTTTCCCATTTTAGGCGATACAGCTTATAATAAAAATACCAAGAAAATTTCTCAAGATGTAGACTTTTTTCTACATGCATACAAACTTTCCTTTCACGAAAACAATAATATCAACCTTCCTACAGACTTAATCGCACCTTTACCTAAAAACTTTGCAAATTTTTTAAAAAAATACTTGTCGATAGAAAATTTCGATTTATAATATAAAGTAATGAACTTGATTAATGACATATTTTGGTGGATGAAAGGTGTAACTGTTTACGCATTAGTCGGTGAAAGCGGAACAGGAAAAAGTTTCAGAGCCAAATTACTAGCTGAAAAATACTCTATAGATATAATAATTGATGACGGTCTCTTAATTCAAAATGATAAAATAATTGCTGGTCATTCTGCAAAAAAAGAAAAAACATATATGGGCGCAGTTCGCGTTGCCCTTTTTGATGATAAACCTCACAGAGATGAAATTGCAAAAGCATTGCAAAAAATGCCAAAAGTTAAAAAGATTTTAATTCTTGGTACATCTGAAAAAATGGTTCAAAAAATTGCAGTAAGATTACAACTACCTGCACCAAGTCATATTATTCGCATTGAAGAAATCGCTACACAAGATGAAATCGATTTAGCAATTCGGTCAAGACGAATCGAAGGAAAACACGTTATACCAGTTCCTTCTATTGAAATAAAACGTAACTATCCACAGATTTTTTATAACGCAGTACGAGTTTTTCTAAAACACAAAAATACAACAAACTCAAAACTATTCGAAAAATCTGTAGTTAGACCGGAATTCTCAAAAAAAGGTCGAGTAGAAATTTCTGAAGCAGCCCTATCTCAAATGGTTATGCACTGTGTTGGGGAATATGACAAAGAAATCAAAGTAAAAAAACTTACTATAAAAACTGATGCTCACGGTTATAGATTTGTTATCACTATTGATGTGCCATTTGGAACACAATTAACAGGAAAAATCCACAACCTTCAAAAATACATCATTGAAAATATCGAAAAATATACTGGTATTTTAATTGAAGAAGTAAGTATTGTTATAGACAAAATAACCCAACAAGACAAAGTATAATAACCTAGTCCTGCTGGGTTTTCTCAAATTATTATTCACAAAAAGAAAAAACTCCTCTTCTAAGAAACAACTTTTTCTGTATTATCAGCATTTGAAGCTTTTACTTTCTTCCCTTTTTTCTTATTGTTGCGCTTTTTTGTTGCAAAAGCCGATTTTGGAATTCGCATTGTAACACCAAGCTTTCGTAACACTTCCCTAATGGCAAACTCCAACTCTGTTCTTTGTGGATTCATTGGTAAAACAAAGTTTCTACACTGCGACCAAGTTCTTGTGTAAAGTTCACCAGCTGCAGAAACAGAAACTTCTTTTTTCCAATCAGTTAGACTTTCAATAAAATCAAAAATGATATAAGTCAATTTCTGTCCCAAACGTGCTTCTGGATTAATTTCGTGCAATGCATCCAAATGTTTTAGCCGATCAAGATATTTCTTTTCAAAACCAGATTTCTCATACATAAACGATGTGGCACCCGGTTGTAAATACATATACAAATCAGTTTCAATGCACAATTTCACAATATCGTAAGAATGACCAGAATTAATAATTTTTAACAACTCTTCTGTCAATCTAGATGGAGAAACAGGACTTAACAAATGAGCTGATTTACAAATTTTTCGCTTTAATTGAACTGGCATCTTAAAACCTGTTGATGCAGCGTACTTCACAGCACGAAGCATACGAACTGGATCCTCAACAAAAATTGTTTCAAGAGGAATAACAGGCTTAATAATTTGTTTTCGAATATCTCTAACGCCACCAACATAGTCAATAATTTGCATTTTTACAGGATCAAAATACAAAGCGTTTAGAGTAAAATCACGACGTTGTACATCTTCATCCATTGTTCCAAAATTATTGCCAACAGTTCCAGTTGAAATCGAACGGAATGTGCTTACTTCAAAAATTTTAGAGCCAAAGAAAACATGAACAAGTCGGAAACGTCGACCAATTATACGAGAATTTCTAAATAATTTTTTGATTTTAGACGGAGTTGCATCAGTTACAATATCAAAATCTTTTGGAGTTCTTCCTAGAAGCAAATCTCTAACTGCACCACCAACCAAATAGGCAGAAAATCCAAAACTTTTGAGTTGTGTAATTACCTTCAAGGCATCAGGATCTATATCTTCAATTTTAATGCAATGTTCGTCACTAGTATAAATTACGGCTTTCTTAATAGGTTTGCCGTCTTTATTTTGCGAATATCTGATTAACACGCTGTAAAAAATACCTTATTTTTTGAATTATGTAAAGATAGAATCAAAGTTATGTTGAATTTGACTTACAAACAAATTTATTTTTTCCTGATTTTCAAGATTTTTTACTTCAAAAGCCTTTTTATAAACCTCTTGAATCTTCACTTTTTCAAAATTTTCATTGTCAGTTTCAAGCCCGATTCTGTGGATTGGCAATTTTTCCAGAGTTTCGATAGATTTTTTGTGATTTTTCAAAATATTTGCACCAAAACTAAAAAAAGCATTTACATCATTTCGAAGAAAATAATTTGCTTCCTCATAAGTGCTAGAAAATCCATGAAAAACACAAGCTTTCAGCTTTTTTAGCAAATCCACATTTTTCACAAATTGATGAAAACCTTTTACATTATGAATAATAATTGGCAAATCATTTAAAATTGCTAGATTTACTTGTTTTTCAAAGATTTCTTGTTGTAAGTTAATATTAGGATTTTTCAGAAAATCAAATCCAATCTCACCAATTGCACAAACACTATTTTCCAAGTTGATATTTAAGGGTTTTTCTTCAATTTTCTCTTCAATAAATGAGTAAAAATCATCATTAACATACCAAGGATGAACACCAAGAGAAAATTTCATATGATTAAAAACATCTTCAGAAAGTCCAGCTGTGAAAAAATCACTATTTAAAAAATTTTCTGCTGATTTTTTATCATAAAACGTGATATTAATTTTTTGACTTCTATCAATTTTATTGACAAAATGACTGTGAAAATCGCAAAACATTATCTTATTTTAATATTATAGAAATTTTTTGACAATAAAAAATCCTACATCCGTGAATATTATAGATAAAAAAAATGATTTTTAATAAAAAATTTCACATTTATCTAATTGTAAAAATTAATTTGACGAATTGTTATCATTAATATATGATATTGAGTAATGAAAACAATTAAAATTTACAAGTTAATTTATTTAATACTATTTTGTTCTCTCTTTTTTGCCTGTACTTCTGATAAAGAAACTGAGCCCACATCAAAAGTTGAGCAAGTTGTAATTTCAGAGCCAGAGATAAAAGAAGTAGAACTTCCAAAACCAGTTGAAATTCCACCTGAAGATCATGAATACAATCGTTCAGTTTCAAATTTAGATGGAAATATCTCAAAAGCAACATTCGAAGAAGATAAGGCTGAAATCCTTGAAATCATCGAAAAACTTTCTGCAATTATGAAGCACAAAGATTACGCTGCTTGGTTAAATTATTTGACACCAGAGTCAATTACATTTTGGTCCAATCAACAAAATCTTGCTCTAGTTTCACAACGTTTACCAATCAAGAATTATCGTCTAAAAAATCTTCAAGATTATTTTGAAAAGGTTTTTATTCCTTCTAGAATTGGTCGAGTTGTAGATGAAATTCGGTATATTTCAACAACAAAAGTAAAAGCTGTACAATATACAGAAGAACAAGATATTATTTACTATTACTTTGAAAAAATTGATGGTAGATGGTTTTTACATTTAGATACAACAACGTAAAATTTTAATTGATATTTTAAATATCATAGTTTATAATTATTAACAAATCCTAAAAACACAAAGAGGAAACCATGAAATTAAACAAGATTCTTGCAATTATGCTTCTTGTAGTTTTATTTACTGCACTTCCAGCTCAAACACAATCTGTAGCTAGAAGTGAAACAACAGCCGAAGAAGATTACTTAAGCAACTTTGAAGATATCATTATTGCAGAACTAAGTGCTTCAGAAGAATATGATAATAAGATTTTAGCACTACAATACATTGAAGATGCTCTTGCAAATAGCAGTTCAAATCGTGATATGACACAAATTCAAGCAGCTTTGGATTCACTTGCTGGTGAAGGTGTTACAACACAAGCTAGAACAGCTGGACGTTTAGCAAACAACTTCCCTGATGTACGTGCAAAAGCTTGTGATTTATTAGCACAATTACCTACTTCTGAATCAAAAGTTACACTAACAAAAATTGCACTTGCAGATAATGAACCAATGGTAGCAACTGCAGCAATTCGTTCTCTAGGAATTATCGGAATTGACCCAGATGATTCAGTTGCAACTATCGCATGGGTTCAAAAAAAATATGCTGTACTAAACCCTACAAGTAGTTTAGCATTTGAAATCTTAAATGCCTTTGAACAACTTGCTGGTACAGTAGAAGACAAAACAGAAATGGTTAAATGTATTTCAGCTATTGCTGTAAACTATAACTATGTAACACCTGTTCGTGACAAAGCCAAAGCTTTATTAAAACAATACACAGGCCGTTAGTCTAAAAAAGCAAAACAACTAGAAAGTTTTATATAACTTGTAAAAAGCACTTCCTAAGATTGAACTAGTTCACTTTTAGGAGGTGCTTTTTTATGCTAACAATTTATTGACAAAAAGATTAGATATCTATATCTTGAAATAAATTAAGAGAGATTAGCTCATTTGGATAGAGCGTTGCCCTCCGGAGGCAAAGGTGGCAGGTTCAAATCCTGTATCTCTCGATATTTTTCTTCGAAAAATATCGGTGAATTTTCCTAGCGGAAAATTTCACTAAGCTTTTTTCATACAGGATTTGAACCGCAGAAAAATTGCAAGCAAGTGCGTAGCGTTTTAACAAGGCGGCCGAGCGAAGCGAGGCGATTCCTGAAAATTTAAAAAAAGTTAAAATCAAACTGAAAAAATATAAAAATGAGATATAATTTTATAAAGGAAATTTTATGGAACCAATCATTTTAGCATCAGCATCACCACGACGACAGGAAATCCTAAAAAATCTAAATATCCCTTACAAGATTATGTTTCCAAATACAGATGAAACACTTCCAGGTGAAATTAAATTGGAAGATGCACCAGAATATCTTGCAACAAAAAAAGTACAATCAGTAATAAAAATGTTTCCACCAGAACAAACTCTACCATGGATTTTAGGAGCAGATACAGCAATTATTTACAAAGATAAGCTTTATGGTAAGCCAAAAAATGCAGAAGAAGCAAAAGAATTTCTAAAAACATTTTCTGGTCATACACATTCTGTGATTTCTGCCCTAGCCTTGTTTAACGGAAAGCTTAATTATCTTGATACACGAGTTAGTGTAAATCAAGTAACATTCAAAAAACTTACCGATGATGAAATAAAATGGTATCTTGATACCGATGAATGGCATGGTGTAGCTGGAGGATATCGCATCCAAGGCAAAGCTCAGCTATTTATAAAAAATATAAAAGGTTCATTTAGTTCAATTATGGGGTTGTCAATATCAGATTTTTATGACATAATGCAATCACATAATTATTCTATTATTGAATAAACCTTAATAAAGTTACGCTGTTGGCTAGCTTTATTATTGTAATCTTCCGTGTTTATTTTCACAAATAAATATCGAGAAAAATGTCAGGTGGGAAAGCAAAGACTTTCCAGATGAAGGAGAAACTCAATGGCAGTAGTAACCATGAAGAGTTTGCTTGAATCAGGTGTACACTTTGGTCACCAGGTTAAGCGCTGGGATCCACGTATGAAGAAATATATCTTCGCAGAAAGAAACGGGATTCACATTATCGATTTACAAAAAACAATCGTTTCAATCAAAGATGCATACGATGCAGTACGCAAAGTAACAGCAGCTGGTAAATCAGTTCTTTTCGTTGGAACAAAAAAACAAGCACAACAAGCTATCGCAAAAGAAGCAGAACGTTGTGGTATGTACTACGTAAACAACCGCTGGTTAGGTGGTATGCTTACAAACTTCTCAACAATCAAAAAATCACTTCTAAGATTAAAGAAACTTGAAAAAATGGAAAATGATGGTACATTTGATAGCATCACTAAAAAAGAAGTTTCTCAATTCCAAAAAGAAAAAGCAAAACTAGAAAAGAACCTAGGTGGTATCAAAGAAATGAAAGAACTACCTGGAATTATTTTCATCATCGATACTCACAAAGAACAAATCGCAGTAGCAGAAGCTCGCCGTATGGGGATTCCTATTGTTGCAGTTGTTGATACAAACTGTAACCCAGAAGGAATTGATTTCCCAATCCCAGGTAACGACGATGCAATCCGTGCTATTACTCTTTTCACATCAATTATTGCTAACGCAGTAATCGAAGCTGACAAAGAAACAGGTCTAAAAATCATCGAAAATCTACAAGACGAAGATGAAGAACTACTAGAAGGAAACGTTTCTTCAAAATCAAGCGACGAAGAAATCGTTGACTACAGCAACTACACACCTACAGAACCAAAAGAAGAAGCTGAAGATGTAGCTGACGATGATCTAGTAGACGAAGACAAACTTTACAAATAATTCTATCTTATAAGGATAAAAAAAATGGAAATTAAAGCTTCAGACGTTAAAGCACTACGCGAAAGCACAGGTGCTGGAATGATGGAATGTAAAAAAGCTCTAGTTGAATGTAACGGAGATGCAGAAGCTGCTGCAAAACTTCTAAAAGAAAAAGGTCTAGCTGCTGTTGAAAAACGTGCTGGACGTGCAACTTCAGAAGGAAGAATCTTCATCAAAATCGAAGGTTCAAAAGCTGCTCTTGTTGAATTAACATGTGAAACAGACTTCGTTGCTAAAAACGATGATTTCATCGCTATCGGTGAAAAAATGGCTGCTGATGTAATTGCTAACAACTACACAGAAGTTAACGAAAATCTTTCAAACATGCTTTTAGACTTAGCAACAAAAATCAGAGAAAACATGAACGTACGTCGTGTTGCTCTAATTGATGTACCAGCTGGTGCAACAGTTGCAAAATACACACACTCTGACGGAAAAACTGGTGTTGTAACAGTATTAACTGCAGATCCAGCATCTGACAATCCTGCTCTAGCAGAATTTGCTTATGACTGTTGTCTACACATTGCAGCTTTCAACCCTGCTTACATCCAACGTTCAGATGTTGATGAAAAATACATTGCTGAACAAAAAGCAATTTTCGAAGCACAAGTTGCAGAACTTGACAAACCAGAAAACGTAAAAGCTGGTATCGTTAATGGTAAAATTAACAAACACCTAGCTGAAATCTGTTTCATGGATCAAGCTTTCGTAAAAGACGACAAAGTTTCTGTTTCTAAAAAAATGGAAATGGTTGGAAAAGAAATTGGTTCAAAAGTTGCTCTAAACAAAGTTGTTGCTTTTGTTTTAGGTGCTTAATTAGTTTTTAACTAACCTATAAAAAACGGGTTGCAGATTTGTAACCCGTTTTTATGTTTTACGCAAATAAAATTAAATTTGAATATAATTACACTTTCGTGTTTTTAATATATATTATATAATATTACTAATATTTTTTTAGGAGATTAAGATGTCAGAAACATTAGATACATGTACAGAAAGAATGACAAAAACTATTGAAGCTCTAAAAAACGAATTCAACCAAATTCGAACTGGTAGAGCTTCTGCTTCTTTATTTGATAGAGTTCGCGTAGAATACTACGGTGATAGATGTCCTCTAAATCAAGTTGCAACTGTTCAAATTCCTGAAGCTAGAATGGTTGTTATCAATCCTTATGACAAAAGCTTAATCAAAGAAATTGAAAAAGCAATTCTTGCAGCAGACTTAGGATTAAATCCTTCAAACGACGGAAAAGTTATCCGAATTTCTATTCCACCACTAACAGCTGATAGACGTAAAGAACTTTGCAAACAAGCTAAAAACACAGCAGAAAATTCACGTGTATCAATTCGTAACATTCGCCGTGATGGAAATGATGATCTTAAAAAGCAACAAAAAGATAGCCTAATCACAGAAGACGAACTAAAAGTTGCTGAAGACAAACTTCAAAAATCAACTGATTCTTTTATCGCTGAAATCAACAAGATTTTAGAAGAAAAAGAAAAAGAAATCATGGAAGGCTAATGCCAAAAAATGAATTGATAAAAGACGCCCTACCCAAACATGTTGGAATCATCATGGATGGAAATGGGCGTTGGGCAAAAAAACGATTACTTCCTCGGTCTGCAGGTCATAAAGTTGGAGTTGACGTTGCTCGTAACATTATGACTTATGCAGATGAAATTGGAATTAAATATTTAACTTTATATACTTTCTCTACAGAAAATTGGAAACGGTCCAAAGATGAAGTTGATTATTTGATGAAGCTTTTGCGTGATCATATAAAAAATGAACGCGATTTCTACATGAAGAAAAATATTCGTTTTATGCATGCAGGAGATTTATCAGCATTATCTCCTGAATTACAAGAAGATATATTATCAATAATAGACGAAACAAAAAATAATACAGGGGTTTCTCTAATTTTAGCCATAAATTATGGTGGCCGAGATGAAATCCTTCGAGCAATAAAAAAATTAGTATCGAATAACGAAAAAAATATCACAGAAAACATATTTAATGAATATTTAGACAATCCAGAAGTTCCAGATGCAGATTTAATTATTAGAACAGGTGGAGAAAAACGTCTAAGCAATTTTTTAATGTGGCAGTCAGCTTATTCAGAGTTTGAATTTGTAGATACATTATGGCCTGATTATAAAAAGGAAGATTTTTACAATTCATTGCTATCATTTCAGAAAAAAAATCGAAGATTTGGTGGTGTAATTGAAGAGGATAATAATAATGAGTAAATTAGTAAATAGACTTTTGATTTTTTTTATTGGAGTTCCCTTAGTAGTATCTTTTACATTTATTAATGTTTGTAACTTTCTCCCCCTTCAAACATTGGTTTTCCTTTTTGCTGGTTTATCAGTTATGGAATTTTCAAACATTTTATCCAAGAAATATGCTGTTCAAAACAAATATTTTGTTTTATTACTTTGTTAC
>JAZQUR010000028.1:0-30691 GCA_045631425.1 Treponemataceae bacterium
TGCTGTTTCATGATTGCTTCAACTTCTTTATTTGCTTTATCCATCATTTCAGATTTAATTTCTGGAATAAGAATATCACCCATAGAAATTGTTGCACCAAAGAATGTAGCATATTTGTAACCAACAGCTTTAATAGCATCAAGCATTTTTACTGTTAGCCATGATCCTTGGTTTTTGTAAACTTTTTCGATAAGTTTTTTAAGTTCTTTATCACCTAAAAGTTCATTTACATATTCAACTTCATCTGGCATTTCTTCATTGAAGATGATACGTCCAGGTGTAGTTTTGATAACTTGACCATTGTATGGAGCTTTCATGATTGGAACCTGAATTTCAGATTCGTAATCAATACTCTTACATTCTGCAGCTAGAAGAACTTCTTCTACAGAACTAAAGCGTTTTCCTGTTCCCTTTCCAGATGGCTTAATTTTTGTTAGATAATAGATACCCAAAACCATATCCTGAGAAGGATAAACAATTGTTTTACCGTTAGCTGGGTCAAGCAAGTTTCTTGCAGACAACATCAATGTCCAACATTCCATTTGAGCAGCTTGTGTCAAAGGAACGTGAACAGCCATCTGGTCACCATCGAAGTCAGCGTTAAATGCGTGACAAACAAGTGGGTGAAGTTTAATAGCCTTTCCTTCTACAAGAACAGGTTCAAATGCTTGAATACCAAGACGGTGAAGTGTAGGAGCACGGTTAAGCATAACTGGGTGTTCACGAACAACTTCATCTAGAATTGCAAAAACTTCTGGTGATTCTTGTTCAACATAAATTTTTGCTTTTTTGATATTGTATACAATTTCTTTATCTACCAATTTTTTCATGATAAATGGTTTGAAAAGTTCCAAAGCCATTTTTGTAGGTAGACCACATTGCCATAGTTTTAATTCTGGACCAACAACGATTACAGAACGTCCTGAGTAGTCAACACGTTTACCCAAAAGGTTTTGACGGAAACGACCTTGTTTACCTTTTAGTAAGTCAGAAATTGATTTTAGAGGACGGTTTGATGCACCTTTTACAACTCGTTTACGTTTTGAGTTATCAAACAATGCATCAACAGCTTCTTGAAGCATACGTTTTTCATTGCGGATAATAATATCTGGTGCAGGAATTGCTTGTAATCTCTTTAAACGATTGTTTCTACTGATAACACGACGATACAAATCGTTTAAGTCTGATGTTGCAAAGCGACCGCCATCAAGTTGAACCATAGGTCTCAAATCTGGTGGAATAACTGGAATTACATCCAAAATCATCCAAGAACATTTGTTTGATGAAGCGCGGAAGTTTTCAACAATTTCAATTCTCTTTAGAAGACGTTTATCACTCTTTGCACCTTTTTCGATCATCTTTGCACGCAATTCAGCTGCAAGTTCATCAAGATCCAAATTTTCTAAAAGAGTTTTAATTGCTTCAGCACCCATACCAGCAGTAAATGCACCACTGTGACGTTCTTGTGCTTCATAATATTCATCTTCAGTTAATAATTGATTTTTCTTGAAATCAGTATCACCTGGATCGATAACAATATATTTTTCGTGGAACAAAACTGCTCTTAGAGCTGCAACTTGTAAATCTAGCAATAGTCCCATGCGTGAAGGAACTGATCGATAATACCAAATATGTGCAACTGGAGCTGCAAGTTCAATGTGCCCCATTCTTTCACGGCGAACTTTAAAGTGAGTAACTTCTACACCACAACGGTCACAAGTAATACCCTTGTATCGAACAGATTTGAACTTTCCACAGAAACATTCCCATTCTTTAGTTGTACCAAAGATTTTTTCGCAGAAAAGTCCTTCTCTTTCTGGACGTAGACTTCTATAGTTAATGGTTTCAGGTTTCTTAACTTCTCCATAAGACCATTTACGGATTGTATCTGGGGAAGCAAGCTTAATTGTTAAGCTATCAAAATCCTGTATATCACGCATTATTTGTCTCCTATATAATGAAAACTAGGTTTTCAATAAATGGGAATGTAAAACTACATTCCCTATTTGTTAGAAATTAGAATCTGGCTTAATTAACTTTTCATCTCTTTCAGTTAATGGAATTTGTTTTCCATTAGCATCATAGATAGAGAAGTCAAGAGCAAGACCACGAAGTTCTTGAATCAATACGTTAAATGATTCTGGAACACCAGCTGGTGTTGAAGGTTCACCCTTAACGATTGTTTCATAAATCTTTGAACGACCAGTCATATCGTCAGACTTGATTGTCATCAATTCTTGAAGTGTATTTGCAGCACCATAAGCTTCAAGAGCCCATACTTCCATTTCTCCAAGACGTTGACCACCAAATTGAGCCTTACCACCAAGAGGTTGTTGTGTAACAAGTGAGTATGGACCTGTTGAACGAGCGTGCATTTTATCATCAACCAAGTGGTTAAGCTTTAGATAATAAATAACACCAACGAATACAGCGTTTTGGAAAGCTTCACCAGTTCTACCATCTCTTAGGATAGCTTTTGATGTTCTATCAAATCCTGCATCCATCAATTTTTGTTCAATTTGTTCATTTGATGGAGATTGGAATACAGGTGCTTCATACCATTCGTTTAGATATTTACCTGCTAATCCAAGCTCAGATTCCATAATCTGACCGATATTCATACGAGAAGGAACACCAAGTGGGTTTAGACATACATCAAGCGGTGTACCATCTTCTAGATATGGCATATCTTCAACTGGAAGAATACGAGCAACAATACCTTTGTTACCGTGGCGACCAGCCATCTTATCACCTTCACGTAGTTTACGTTTTGTAGCGATAATAACTTTTACTTGTTCTTCTACACCAGGGTTTAGATCATCACCTTGTGCACGACGTAGACGTTGAACATCAATAACAGTTCCTTCTACACCATGTGGTACCCGTAGAGAAGAATCTCTAACTTCGTTTGCTTTTTCACCGAAGATAGCACGGATGATTTTGAATTCTGGTGTTGTATCTGTTTCAGATTTTGGAGTTACTTTACCAACAAGGATATCATTTGAACGTACTTTAGCACCAATTCTTACGATACCTTCACTGTCAAGATTTTCCAAACTCTTTTCACTTGTATTTGGAACATCTCTAGTAATTTTTTCTGGTCCTAGTTTTGTTTCACGAATTTCTGTTGCTAACTCACTAATATGGATAGAAGTATACATATCTTCTTTAACAACACGTTGTGAAATCAAAACAGCATCTTCGTAGTTGTAACCATTCCATGGAACGAAACCAACTAAGATATTTCTACCAAGAGCTAATTCTCCATTGAATGTTGCAGGACCATCTGCTAGAACTGTACCCTTTTCAACTTGTTGACCTAGTTCTACAGTTGGACGTTGGTGATAACAAGTATCTTGGTTTGTTCTTTGATATTTCAATAGTCTATATGAATCATATTCACCAGAAGCTTTTTGAGTTGGGCGTTGAACACGAATTTCATCAGCAGTAACCCAAATAACTTCACCAGCATGTTTTGCTTTTACAAGAACGCCTGAGTCATAAGCACATTTCTTTTCCATACCAGTACCAACAATTGGTGGTTCTGGGAATAATAGAGGAACAGCCTGACGTTGCATGTTACAACCCATCAAAGCACGGTTGGCGTCATCGTGTTCTACGAATGGAATAAGTGCTGCAGAAACAGAAATAACCTGTTTTGGAGATACGTCCATGTACTGAACATCTTTTGGTTCACGTGATGAATAGTCACCGTAACGACGACAAGCGATTGTGCTATTTACGAAGTTACCGTTTTCATCCATAGCAGCAGAAGCCTGACCGATGTAGTAACGGTCTTCATCCATAGCTGTTAGATATTCTGTTTTATCAGTAGCTTTTCCATCTTCGATTTTACGATATGGAGCTTCTAGGAATCCATATTCATTTACACGAGTATAAATTGCCAAAGAAACGATAAGACCAATGTTTGGACCTTCAGGAGTTTCGATAGGACACATACGACCATAGTGTGTATAGTGAACGTCACGAACTTCGATACCAGCACGGTCACGTGAAAGACCACCAGGTCCAAGTGCGTTTAGACGACGTTTATGTGTCAACTCTGCAAGAGGGTTTACTTGATCCATGAACTGAGATAACTGACTTGAACCAAAGAATTCTTTGATAGCTGCAACAATAGGTTTGATAGAAATCAAATCTTGTGGACGCATTGTATCAGTTTCTTTGCTTCCCATACGTTCTTTTGCGATACGAGCCATACGACTGAATGCAGTTTTTAACTGATTTGTCATTAACTCACCAACAGAACGGATACGACGGTTACCTAAGTGGTCAATATCATCACAACTTTCTTTACCAATATATACATTGATGAAGAATTTCATTGTTGCAATAATATCTTGTTTTACAAGAGTATGTTCTTTTACAGGTTCTTTGTAATTAAATTTACTATTTAATTTGTAACGACCAACACGACCTAAATCATATCTTGTTGATTTGAAGAACATTGATTCAAGATCTTTTTCTGCAGCTTCAACAGTAATAGGTTCTCCAGGTTGTAGAACTGAGAAAACAGCTGCTAATGCATCTTCCTTTGTTGGTTCATCACTTTCAGAACCTTCTTTTGTAAAGCGAATTTCTTCTCTTTCAAAACAGTTGATAATCATTTGTGAATCTAGAGAATCTTCTGCATTAAAATCGATTACTTCAATTTCTTTTACATCGCTAAAAGAAAGTAATTCATCAATATCGTGTGGGTGAAGTTTTACACCAGCTGATAGAACTTTTTTATTTTCTCCATCAACTGTAGCGTATACAGCTTTAGATAAAACTTTACCAATCAATTCTTCTCTTAATTCTTTTGAATCTTCAAGAGTAATTGATGTTGTTTCATAGAAAGCACGGATAATTTCTTCACGAGTAGAATAACCTAATGCACGTAAGAAAATTGTACCGAGGATACGTTTTTTGCGGTCGATTTTTGCATAAATCAACTCTTTTTTCTGGTCAATTTCAAATTCCAACCATGATCCACGATAAGGAATAATTCTACTTGAGTAAACATCTTTTTCGTGGCTGAAAATTACACCAGGTGAACGGTGAATCTGTGATACAACAACACGTTCAGCACCGTTGATGATGAATGTTCCTCTTTCTGTCATAAGAGGAATATCACCCATATAAATATCTTTTTGACGGATTTCTCCGTTTTGGAAAATCAATTTAACACGAGCTTTCAATGGAACAGAGTATGTTAAACCCTTTTGTTTACATTGAAATTCGTTGAATTTTATATTTTGCTCATCAAGCTCATAAAAATCATATTCAAGACTCATATCCCCATTAGGACTTTCAATAGGAAATGAGGAACGGAATACTTCTTCTAGTCCTTGTTCCGCTAGAGGTTCGTGATTATCTAGTTTGTTTTTTTGTAAAAAACTTTCATATGAAGATAGCTGAATATCAATTAAATCAGGTAACTCCATAAAATTTTGGATATTTTTTCCAATGTATTGTCGATTGACCGTCCGACTTTTTGCGAACATCAAATCCCCCTTAACAGTTGTAGCGGTAATAGAGCCTACACATTTCGTGTAACCCGCTTCTTTATCTCATACACGTTTAGCTACCAATAGAAACTACTATTGGTAGCTAATTTAAATTAAATTGCTAAAGAGTCAAAATCAAATGTAACCATTGGACTTCTTAAAGAAGTCCAACTTCTTAGCAAAGATGCAAAATTATGCAATCTTAACTGTTCCACCAGCTGCTTCAATTGTTTCTTTGATTTTAGCTGCATCTTCTTTAGATACACCTTCTTTAAGAACTTTTGGAGCACCATCAACAAGGTCTTTTGCTTCTTTAAGACCAAGACCTGTAACTTCACGAACAGCTTTGATAACAGCAATTTTCTTTGCTGCATCTACTGATTCTAGAGATACGTTGAATTCTGTTTGTTCTTCTTCAGCTGATGCACCTGCTGCTGCACCAGGAGCTGCTGCTACTGCTACTGCTGCTGTTACACCGAATTTTTCTTCCATTGCTTTTACTAGCTCAGAAGCTTCAAGAACTGTCATTGATGCGATTGCATCTAAGATTTGATCGTTTGTTAGAGCTGCCATATTATCTTCTCCTTAAAAATATATTTTTTTATGTGAAACAGGACGACAGCTATGAAGCCTGAATCACTTTTAATTTAATGTTTTGAAACAAAAATTGTTTCTTAAAATTATGCTTCAGCTGGAGCTTCTGCTGCTGGTTCTTCAGCTGCAGGTGCTGCTTCTTCTGCTTTTGGTGCTTCAGCTGCTGGAGCTGCTGCTGCAGGACCTTCTTTTTCCAACTTTTCAACATATGCTTGTAATGTAGCTGCAAGTTTTTGAGTAGGACCATTGATTGCAGACATAAGCATAGCGATAAGTTGTTTTTTTCCAGGAAGTTTTGAGAAAGCTTCGATTTTTGCTGCATCGTAGATTTCTTTTTCAATGTAAGCACCTTTTACTTGTAGTGCTGGAGCTTCCTTAGAAAATTCAAAAAGGATTTTTGCTACTTCGTTAGGATCATCTTTTAACAAAGCGATAGCTGTAGGACCTGCTAGGTATTCAGCCATGTTTTCAATTTTCATTTCATCAAAAGCAACTTTTACGAAGTTGTTTTTCATTACTTTGAATTGACAATCTTTTGCACGAAGTTTTTTTCTTAAGTCAGTAATTTGTTCTACAGTTAATCCACGATAATCAGCGAAGATATAATCGTTGTAACCTTCTAGAACTGTTTTTACGTTTGCGATTGCCTCAACTTTAGCAGGCTGGAGTTTTTTTGCTCTAATTGCCATTATTCTTCTCCTTCCTTAAAGTCTACCCAAACGCCAGGACCCATTGTTGAGCTTACTGATACAGTTTGTACATAACCAGCTTTTGCATCAGCAGGTTTTTTTCTGTAGATTTCAGCTAAAAGTGTCTTAACGTTTTCAGCGATTTTTTCAGCATCCATTGAACATTTACCAACAGCCATGTGTACAATACCATGTTTGTCAGCACGATATTCAACACGACCTTTTTTTAGTTCGTTGATTGCAGAAACGATGTCGTTTGTTACTGTTCCAGTTTTAGGGTTAGGCATTAGACCACGGCGACCCAAAACCATACCAAGACGACCTACATCTTTCATCATGTCAGGAGTAGCTACTGCAACGTCAAAGTCTAACCAACCACCCTTAACTTTTTCGATGTAATCATCTGCACCAGCAAATGCTGCACCAGCATCTAGTGCTTCTTTAATGCGGTCTTCTTTACAGAAAACTAAAACTTTCTTTTCACCTTTGAACTGGTTAGGGAAAACTAGTGTATCACGTACAGTTTGGCTTTTTCCTAATTTTAGGTTTACGTGAGCTTCAACTGTTTCATCGAAATTAGAAAATTTAATTTCTTTTACTGTTTCACAAGCTTTTAATAGTTCGTAAGATGCATTTGAATCATACTTTTTAAGTGATTCGCGATATTTTTTACCATGTTTCATATTATCGCTCCACCTCTACACCCATACTGCGAGCAGTACCGGCAATAATGTTTTTTGCTGCTTCAATGTCTAGTGCATTGATGTCAGGCATTTTTGTTTTTGCAATTTCTTCTAGTTTTTCTGCAGAAAGTTTTCCAACTTTGTTTAGAATTGAGTTGCCAGAACCTTTTTCGATTCCAACAGCTTTTTTGATAAGAACTGCAGCTGGAGGAGTTTTCAAAACAAATGAGAATGATTTGTCTTGGAAAACTGTGATGATTACAGGTACGATTAGACCTGGTTCCATTGACTTTGTACGGTCATTAAATTGCTGAACAAATTGTGGTGCACTTACACCGTGTGGACCAAGAGCTGGACCAACTGGTGGAGCAGGAGTTGCTTTCCCTGCTGGGCACTGTAGCTTAATAACAGCCGTAACCTTTTTCTTTGCCATTTTATATCTCCTTAAATTGGTGTGACTAACTTAATTGTTAGTCTAGCGGTATGCCTGAAATTCCGACGGACCGGCACGCCTCCCAAAACAAAGAATAACGTCAAAAACCCAGCTTTTACACTGGGTTTTTTAACACTAAATCTTTTCTACTTGTACTATATCCAATTCAACTGGAATTGTGCGATCAAAGAAATTGATTGCAACACGAAGTTTGCTTTTATCAGCGTTTACTTCTTCAATTAATCCAACGAATGAATTGAATGAACCGCCGATAATCTTAACTTTTTCACCAACTGAATAAGATTGATGCATGCGAACTGGTTTTTCGCCCTTAATATCACCGCTTTTACGTAGCAAGTTTTTTGCTTCTTCGGCTGATATAGGACGAGGTCTTTCGTTACTACCTGTTCCAACGAATCCAGTTACACCTTGAATACGTCTAATTTTTGAACAAGTGTCTTTCCAACCTAAATCAGGAAGATTTAACTCAACCATGATATATCCAGGTAAGAATTTTTTAGTAACTACTTTACTTTTACCTTCTTTAACTTCACGAACATCTTCTACTGGAACTTTTACATCTAAAACAATATCAGATGATAGTTCATTGTTTTCAATTAAAGAGCGAATTGTGCGTTCGATTTTGCCTTCATACCCTGTATAGGTATGTAAAATGTACCATCCGTTTGCCATTTAATATCTTTCCAAATTAAAATACAAGGTTCATTCCACTTGTAAATAGGTAATCAAATAGACCTAAGATAACGGCAATCACAACTGTTGAAATTAAAACAACTTTTGTTGAGGAAAAAACATCGTCTTTACTAGGCCAAACAACTTTCTTTAACTCAGCAACTGATTCTTTGAAAAAATTTACAACTTTCATATATATGCCAATCCCCATATAAAAAAAATACAGGCCAGGCAGGACTCGAACCCGCAACATTCGGTTTTGGAGACCGACGCTCTACCATTAGAGCTACTGACCTAAAATATAACTACCAATTATTTCTAATTGGATATTACCTTATTTTGTTGACTTAAACTGCTTAACTCATTAATTAAAGTTAAGCAATATAAATCTTAAATGCAATAAAAAAACAAATTATTTTGCTTTTGTTTCTTTGTGCAATGTGTGTTTGCGATCAAATGGGCAATATTTGTTTAACTCTAACTTACCTTGAATGTTTTTACGATTTTTGTAAGTTGTATAGTTTTTTCTTTTGCATTCGCTACATTGTAGTGCAATTATTTCTACAGCAGTTTTTTTAGATGCCATTGCTATCTCCTATCTAGAGTTTTATTCAGCCTCCGAGCGGGATCGAACCGCTGACCTCAACCTTACCATGGTTGCGCTCTGCCGACTGAGCTACAGAGGCACGGTACACCTGCAAATCCCACTAATGCTGATATGAGATGTTATACTAATATATATTTACATTATTTTTTTGTCAAGTTGATTTGATTATATTTTTTTCTATTTTGAGATTTTTTTTCAATATTTATACATATTTTTTAATGGAGAATTAAACTTCTATCATTTGTAGTAATTGCAATTTTATAGTTCAACTTGTATATTTTACCTATGAAAACATTAGATTGTATGATTGAAAGTATTGTTGATTCATATAATTCCTTTGGTGGAGTTAATCTTTCTGAAATCAACACATTTCCAAATAGCGAAACTGTTGTAACAGCTTTAAAAGATTTACAAGGTTTGATTTTTCCAGGATTCAAAACGGCAGAAAATATCAATAAACAAACTTTGAAATTTTTAACTGGCGAAAAAATTAATAGAGTTGTTTCATTGTTAACAAATGAAACTCAAAAAGCATTGTTGTACTTGCGAAAATCAGCTGAAAATTCACACTGCTTTGCGTTAGCAGAACAAACTGTTTTATCTTTAATTGAAGAGATTCCTGAACTTCGCAGAAAAATTATTCTTGATACACAGGCAGCACTTGATGGAGATCCAGCTGCAAAAAGTTTTGAGGAAATTATTTTATCAT
The DNA here is from genome assembly GCA_045631425.1 of Treponemataceae bacterium. Lineage (GTDB taxonomy): Bacteria > Spirochaetota > Spirochaetia > Treponematales > Treponemataceae > Treponema_I. The sequence goes on from JAZQUR010000028.1 coordinate 9,919, forward strand.
ATCCGGGATTGGAAGCAATTATGGTTTATCGAATTGCAAACTTTTTGCATAAAAATGGCGTGCCTCTTATCCCACGAATTATGAGTGAATATATCCACGGGAAAACAGGAATTGATATTCATCCGGGAGCAACAATCGGAGAGTCTTTTTTTATCGACCACGGAACCGGCATTGTTATCGGGGAATCTTGTGTGATTGGGAAAAACGTAAAATTGTATCAGGGGGTTACTCTCGGTGCCATAAGCGTTAAAAAATCACTTTCTAATAAGAAGCGACATCCAACTATCGAGGACAATGTTACAATTTATGCGGGAGCCACAATTTTGGGCGGTGACACTGTAATTGGGGAAGGAAGTATCGTTGGTGGTAATGTTTGGCTTACAGAATCTGTTCCAGCATACAGCACAACAATCGCTAAACAAGAAACTGTAAAAAATAAATAGCAAAAAAAATGAGGTCTAATAAGCAACGCCTACTAGACCTCACTGTCCAGAAATCTGGACATCGGAGAGAGTTTATCAGCTTATTTACAAGCTGTCTTCATAGTACAAGAAAAGCATTTTGACGTCAAGCAAATACATATTTTGTATAAGAATAACTATATTTAATTCATTTTTATATTAACTTTTTTTTCATATCTTTTTATTTCTATTTAAATTTTGATATTTTTTTTGCAATAATTATAACGGAAAGAAAAAATCCAACTATAATATTTCATAGAACGCATAAATAAGTACTTTTGCGATTTTTTAGGGAGAAAACATGGCTAAGAAAAAAGGGAGTTCTACTGTATATATTTGTTCCAGTTGTGGTTACAGCACACCTCGTTGGCTTGGGAGATGTCCAGAATGCGAGGAATGGAACACTTTTGTTGAGCACATAACTGAAAATCAAACTGGAATTCCAACAACTAAGGCAATCGCAAAAGTAAAGCCTGTGCCTCTTTCATCAGTGGAAACTTTGGACGATAACCGTATTTTTTCTGGAATCGAGGAATTGGACAGGGTTTTAGGTGGCGGAATAATGAAGCGCTCTTGTGTTTTGCTGGGCGGTGAACCTGGAATTGGGAAATCAACACTACTTTTGCAATGTGCTTCGGCTATATGGTCACGATACAGAAAAGGGAAAGTGCTCTACGTTTCTGGGGAGGAATCTGGAGCACAAATCAAAAATCGAGCAGAAAGGTTAAACATCAACTGTGAGGGAATAGAGCTTTTGTGCACAACAAAGATTGAAGATATCGAAGATGCGTTAAACGCTATAAATCCGATTTTTGTAATTGTGGATTCTATACAGACTGTGTACAGTCACGAAGCGGGGCTTATTCCGGGGACTGTTCAACAGCTAAAATACTGCTCAAATGAATTGGTGCAATGGACAAAGGAAAGAGACTCTGTGCTTTTTATGGTGGCTCACATTACAAAGGATGGGGGAATTGCAGGACCTAAATCTTTGGAACACTTGGTGGATACTGTTATCAGTTTTGAGCGCACAAATGATGATGTTCGGTTTTTGACAGCAAAGAAAAATCGCTTTGGTTCTATTGATGAGCTTGGGATTTTTGAGATGACGGCACAAGGTTTGGTGGCTGTAAAAGAACCTTCTGGAATGTTTATAATTCGCCGTGATGGGAAAATTCCGCCTGGAGTGGCTATTGTGCCGATTTTCGAGGGAACTCGGGTTTTTATGGTGGAAATTCAAGCTCTCACAGTTCCTGCCAAAGCAAGCTTAACTCGTGTTTATTCGGATAATATTGATAGTGCCAGAGTAAGTCGAGTGGCTGCGGTTTTGGAAAAGCGGCTTGGGCTTCGTTTTAGCGATCAGGATATTTACATAAATGTTGCAGGTGGTATAAAAATCAAGGATAGTGCTGTGGATGCGGCTTTGGCTGCGGCACTGTATTCAGCACGAACAGATTTAGCATTAGAGGACGGTTTGTGCATTGCTGGGGAAATAAGCTTGGCGGGAGAGATTAGACCGGTTCAACATTTGAAGCAGCGAATAAAGACAGCGAAAGAACTTGGTTTTGAGAAAATTGTGGCGCCAGAGAAAGAGGGAAATTCTGCGGTTGTTAGAAATGTGAAGGATTTGGTAGCAACTTTGTTTGGGTAAAAAAATAAGCCGCCAAAATTGAAGTCCTAATCCATTTTGGCGACTTTTCACCACTGTGGAGACGACCAAAAGAGCTTGGGCGTTTCCTCTTTTTTTAATATAGCACAAGTGATTTCTTACGTCAAATGATTGCTTCGACTTTTGAAAACTGTACTTTTATTTGAATGTTTATAAGCCTAGCCCGGACATTAGGGACACAGGGTTACCGAACCCCGATTGGCCGGAACAAAGGGGATTGGGTTTTGCTCAAACCCACTAGAAGCTACGCTGCGAATAACGGTTTTCGCTACTTCCCTTCTACCAACTTTTCGTATAACTTAAACAATTCTGCAACGCATTCAGATTCTGTCATTTTAATGCTGAAACCGTAAGCTGCCATAACAGCTTTGTCGTTTTCTTGGTGAGCTTTGCGAAGTTCTGGTGGCATAACTGTTTCATCATACAAATCAGCTAAAGAACATTCTGGATATTTTGCTCGTGCGTCTAGAATTGCTTGAGCTGTTTGTTCGATTTTTGCTTTTTGTTCGTCTGTTGGATTACACCATGGGAAATTGTTGTAAACGATATCTTTTGAGTAGCGATAATCGGATTTTAAACGACCACAAACAGCCCTCATCCATATCATGTGAACATTACTTGTAAGAATTCCAAAGTCGTAAATTGTTGCATTTGGTACAATTTGAACTGCATCAGATACTATTGTTTCTGAGGACATAAAACTCATTGGAACATATTTTCTATTTTCAGACGAAACACGAGGAATAATTATATAATCAACTCCTTCAGGCTGAGTTCTTTGAGCAAATAAATGTGGAGTATCTGCAAATTTTCTAATTCCTGCAGCAACACTTGATTCTCTGTTTTCCTTGCATTTTTTTACTCGCTCATAAATTAACGGACACTTTTTGATTTGAGCAGGACTTGCATTAACTAGCCACAAACACCAACGTTTTTTGTTGTGCAAAAATTCTACTGCTCCCAATAAAGGACGAATAAACTCTTTTGCACTTGGATCTTTTTGAATAAAACTTTCGTAAGCGTCATCTTCTATTATCAAAAATCCGCCATCAGCAGGTTTATTTCCATAAATCATTTGTGGAATTTGACATAAAGGCTTATTTCTACTTTCTACCAAAATATTAGGTGCATCTAGTAAATATGAGTTAATATTTTTGACAACCTTCTTTTCCCCTTGTTCATCAAAAATGAATTTATCTTTTTTTGTTTCTGTAGCACTAAAACCAATTATTACACAGTGAACGTGAGCTTTTTGTAAAGATTCGCTATCCCAAACAAAAGTTCTATATGCAAAATCATAGTGAATATTTAACATTGGAGCAAATCTTGCAACAGTTTCACCTTGAGTAATAGAATTTGTGGAAACAAAACAACACCTTGTATTTGTATTTTGTATTAAATCACTAGCTTTTTTATACCATGCACAAACATAATCAAGATTTTTGATACCTGAAAAAATAAACTCCATATCTTCTTTTTGATTTGCTGTCATAAAAGTAAAACCTATAAACGGAGGATTTCCAATAATATAATCATATTCTACCGATTGTGTTTTTGGAGTTTGTAATTCTTCTATGTTTCTAAACTCAACTTCTTTTGTAACAATATTTACTTCGCCATATTTTGTAGTTGGCTCGCAAACAACAAAAGGATTTTTATCATCAATTTTGTAGATATTTGCTTTATCAGCATAAATTACATTTTTAACATCATCTAAAACTTCAAATGTTTTCCAATCTATTCTTAAAGCATTTCCTTCTACAATGAAAGCATTTGTAGTCAAAGGTAAAAAGTCTAAGTTCATTCCAATAATTTTTTCGGTTTCTACCATCATTTGACTTTCTGCAATCCATAAAGCTGTTTTTGCAACAGTTACAGCAAAGTCGTTTATTTCGATTCCGTAAAATTGATTGATTTTTACTTTTATAAACTCGTCAAATCCCAAAACTTTTTCACCATTGTTTAAAATGCTTATTACTTTATTTTCCAAACGACGAATGCTCAAATATGTTTCTGTCAAAAAGTTTCCACTTCCACAAGCAGGGTCTAGAAACTTTAGATTTCCAAGTTTTTCTTGAAATGCGTGAAGTTTTTCTGTTTTTGATTTTGCGTTTGTTATAGTACAAATCACATCAAATTCTTCTCTTAAATCATCGAGAAATAGAGGGTCTATAACTTTGTGAATATTTTCGATAGAAGTATAGTGCATACCCCCACTTCTACGAGTTTCTGGATTCAAAGTTGATTCAAAAACAGCACCGAAAATTGTTGGGGAAATCTCAGCCCAGTTAAAATCATCACTTGCTTTATGAACGAGCAAATCTTTTATTTCTTCTGTAAAAGGTGGGATAAATTGGTCTTCTTCTGTAAAAAGTCCGCCATTTACATAAGGGAAAACTGCAAGTTCTTCTTCTAAGAAAGGGTCTCTGTCTTCTGGCTTTTGGTCTAAAACCTTAAACAAATTAATTAAAGCATTTCTTAAATCTTTTGCTTCAAAGTGGTTTAGATAATCTCCAAACATTGATTTATGTCCAAAAATCCCAGCATCTTCTGCATAAAGACAAAAAACCAAGCGAACGCAAAGCATATTCAAACTTTTTAAGCATTTTTCCATATCAATATTTTTTGCTAATTGATATTGAGCTAGAAGTTTGTCGTAAATCACACCAACAATATCACCAGCTTTTATGGAAATTTCCATTTCTCTTTTTAGGTGGATATTTTCTTGTTCTGTTAAAAATGAAAGTCTGTAATATTCTTTTTCAAGATTTTCTAATAAGATTGATTCTGGTTCTCCGTTTGGTTGTTCCATATCATAAACTAGAAATTCTTCAAAGTTACAAGCAATTACCCAGCGAGGATGTTGTGAAAGAGGAAGTCCTGCGATATATTTTTTTGCCTGTTGAAATGGAGTTAAAAGACTTCCATCAGATTGTTTGATAGGTTTTCGTAAATCTTTTCCAGAGCTTTTTTGCTCTATCATTACTTTTGTGGAAGGAATATAAACATCAATAAAGTTAGTTATAGTTTTATCTTGGAACTTGTCTTTTATCTGATTTTCAAAGTATACAAAGTTTGAAAAATCTTGTATTCCAAAAACATTGCATATTAAATCAAGCCAAAATTTTTGGCTCTCACCTTTTTCATAGCCTTTTCCAGACCAAGTTTCAATAAATTTTTTAGCGGCTTTTTGTTGTTCGATTTGTGTCATAAAAACATTATAGCAAGAAAAGAATGTTTTGTTTACCAACAAGATTGTAAAAAAGTACGACTTTTATTTAAAAGCTAATCAGTATAGATATATTTATAAGTCTAGCCCGGACATTAGGGGCGTAGTACAAAAAAAATGCTCGAGGGTAATCGAGCATTTTTTTTCGTATGAGGGTTACCGAACCCCGTTTGGCCGGAACCAAGGGGATCGGGTTTTGCTCAAAAGAGAGTTTTTAGTCTTGATTATTCGCTGGAGAGGGCTTCTACTGGGTCCAGTTTTGCGGCACGAGCGGCTGGGTTTAATCCGAAGAAAACGCCGACGAATGCAGAGAAGATAAACGCGATAAAACAAGAACTCCACTGTATTCCATAAGTCCAGCTCATTACGTAAACGATTAAGTAACTTAAGCCAAGTCCGATAAGAATGCCGAGGAAGCCTCCAAATAGGGTGATTGTGGCTGACTCAACAAGGAATTGCATACGAATTGCCCCGGGTGTTGCGCCAAGTGCTTTTCTGATACCGATTTCTTTGCGACGTTCGGTTACGGTTACAATCATGATATTCATAATTCCAACGCCACCAACTAACAAGGAGATTGCAGCGATTCCTGAAAGAAGCATTGTTACTGTTCCCATGATATCGTCAAATTGTTCAATCATACTTTGCATAGAAATGATGGAAACTGAGTTTTCTGTACCGGTTTTTTCTTCCATGTAGGTTTCTATATCGTCTGCCACGGTTGAGGACAATTCTTGGTCGGTACATTGGATTACGATTGTTCCCGCTGTTGGGTTTGGGCTGATTTTTTTGCTGTAAAAACCTCGTGGAATATACACACCTGTTGTAGATGACTCGATTCCTGAGGTATTTTCTTTTAGAACGCCGATAACTTCAAAGCCAAAACGATTATTTGAATAAATCAGCGTGATTGTTTTGCCAACTGCACCACCGTCTGGGAAAAGTGCGGCTGCAATTTCGCTTCCCAAAATGATTTTTTGTGCACCTTGAACATTGTCGGAGATTGTGAAAAAGCTTCCGCTTTCTAGTTCCATGTTGTTCATTTGCAAGTATCCGTGTTCTACACATGTTGCTGTAGCAGAAACAGATAAATCTTTGTAAACCAAAGTGGTTGAAAGTGTGTTTGTATAGTAAATACCTTTGATATTTGGGATTTGACCGTACAATTCTTCTTTGAAATCCTCGTTAAAAGAGACACCTGAACTGTTTCGGCGATTCATAAATCCTTGTGAAACTCGCACAATATCAAGGCCTGAAGAACCAAAACTACCTTTGATGTTTTCTGTAGCACTTTGGCCTAAGGTTGTGATAATTATTACTGATGCAACTCCGATGATTACTCCCAATAAGGAAAGAATTGTTCGGATTTTGTTCATCTTGAAATTTTGTAAAGCATTTAAAAAATCTTCAAACATTTTTTATTTTCTCCCCCCCCTTTTTATTGAGATTTGATTTTTCCGTCGAATATTTTGATGCATCGAGGAGTTGATTCACCGATGTTTACGTCGTGGGTAACGATTACGATGGTTGTTCCTTCTGTTTTGTTGATTTCGTAAAACAGATTTAGAACGGATTTTCCAGTTTCGGAGTCAAGGGCTCCAGTTGGTTCGTCCGCCAAAATGATACGAGGCTTTGTAACGGTGGCTCTTGCGATTGCGACACGTTGCTTTTGGCCTCCAGAAAGTTCATGAGGTCTGTGGTGCAAACGCTCAGATAGTCCTACTCGTGCAAGAGCTTCTTCTGCAAGACGTTTTCTTTCTCCGTGAGGAATTCCTTGATATCTTAGTGGCAACATTACATTTTCTAAAACTGTCATTGATGAAAGCAAGTGGTATTGCTGGAATACAAATCCAACCGTTTCGTTTCTAAGTTTAGCCAGTTCTGCTTCTGTCATTTCTGCAACAAGTCTGCCGTTTATGCAAACATCCCCACTTGTTGGACGGTCTAGACATCCAATCATATTCATACATGTGGATTTTCCAGAGCCAGAAGGCCCCATGATAGAAACAAATTCACCTTCTTCAACTGTAAAACTTATTCCACGAAGAGCTTGGACTTCTGACTCGCCCATGGAGTAGATTTTCCAAACATCCTTCATTTCAATTACATGATTAGCCATTAACGACCACCTGGCATACCGCCGCCCAAGCCACCCATTCCAGATGGCATGCCGCCACCAAAACCGCTTCCACTTCGAGAGCCATTAGAACTGTTAATTCTCAATGTTCCAGAACGATTTGCCCCAAGATTGTTTAGTCTGTCACCAGCTTTTACGCCAGAAATGATTTTTACGTAAGATGAATCGTATTGTTGAACTTCAACATCAGTTTTTGTGAATGTACCGTCACGATTTAGAACTTCCACGTAAGCTTTTCCATCTTCATATCCGATAGCATTTCTTTCAACTAAAGTTACAGTTACAGGCGCTGTGATTTCAATTTCCCCAGTAAATGAATAGTTTGGCAAAATTTCATCTGGTGGATTGTCAATTCTAACTTCTGCTTTAACAACTGTTGCGCCTCGTTGTGTTACAGTTCCGATGGCAGGATAAGAAACTACGTATCCTTTTACAACTTGGTCTTCGTATGCTGGGAATGTAAAGTTTACAACTTGATTTGGTTTTAGTTTTGCCACATCTGTTTCTACGATTTCTACAGAAGCTTTCATGTAAGAGCGGTCGATTAGTGTTCCTACGCTGTCTTTTGCTTCGATGTAGTCACCAGGTGCAACGTCCAATTCGGCAATAATTCCGTCAAAATATGCAACGATTTTTCTATCTTCTAGTTTTTTTACTAGGTTGTCACGTTTTACTTCCAAAAGTTCGATTTCACGTTTTGAACCGTTTAGTTTTTTCTGTGCAATATTGTAATCAAGTTCGGCAAGATTGTATTCTTGTTCGGTTGCATCTAATTCAAGGATAACATCACCTTTTTTGACTTTGTCTCCTTCTTTTACGTAAACTTTTTGAACAGTTCCAGAACCTGCAGCTTGTAATTCTTGTGATTGTGCCGCTGCAATATTTCCAGAAATCTCGATTACGTTTTCATAAGTTTCTGATTTAACTGTATAAATAATATTTTCTGAAGTAGGGCCTTCTAGAGATTTTCGGGCAAAAAACAGGCCTAACACTACAACTGCAACTACACAAATTGCCATAATAACCCATTTTAATTTTTTATTTTTCTTAAGATTTTTTTCTTTCTTTTCTTTCTTGATTTGATTTTCCATTGTTATTCCTTTTTACTATCAAAAATTATTCTACAAAAAGTGATTGTAAGTCTAGGTTGTAAATTAACTGTTCGATTTTTGATGAAATCACAGCTAATTGGGCTTTTGCATAATTTGTTTTTGCACTTTGATATTCAGACTCAGACACAATTCCTTGCTTATACCAATATTCTGTGTCTGCTTCCAATTCCTTGTACATACTTGCTTCTACAAGATTTTTTTCGTATTGCCAAAGCAGTGTTTTTCGCTGAGTTTCAAGATCGTCAACTTTCTTTTCATATTCTTGATATGCTTTTTTTAGAGAAAGTGCTTCTTGCTGTTCTTGAAGTTCTGCTGTTTGTTTGCTAATAGCGCTTGTTTTGTCTTTAATGGGATTCCAAGATAATGAAAGTGTTACCGATGGATTTGAATTGTCGCTTGTTGGCAAAGACAAGTTTACATTTCCAGAAAGACCTTTGTATGCTGCTGTCAAACCAGCTCCAATGCTTGTTGTTAGAGGATCTTCACTTGTTCTTCCTGTTGAAACATTTGCAGAGGTGTTTGCAGAAAGTGTGAAATCTTTTTTATTGTTTCTAGAAGTACTGTTCACATAATTTGACCAAACTGCGCTTTCTATTGTGGAAAACTTTTCCTTTGGGAAATCACTGATATTTAATAGTGTTGTTTCCGGAATTGTTAGAGTGTCAAAGTCACTTTCTTTAGCATTACAAGCTGTTAAAAAACTTTCCAAAGCATTTTCATAATTGCGTTTTGCTTTTTCCAAATCATACTCTGCAGATTTAACTGATAACTGAGCACTTCTATATTTTGATGAAGATTCTGAATATCCTTGAAGTTTTACACTTTCAAAAGAATTTTTCTTTGATAAAAGATTTGACTCTGCATCTGAAACTGAAAGTTCAAGAGAATACAAACTTTTTAACTCGTTCAAAAAACTCTTTTCCAAGGAAATGATTTTTGTCCTGATTTTTCGTTCTGCTTCTTCCAAGGAACGTAAAGATTTTTGGGAATTCAAATCTCTGTCAGCTTTTGTTGAAGAAATAATATCAGCAGAAAGTGAAACACCTGCGTTTTGCACAGAAACATTTTCATTATCCACAGAAACTGGAACAGAAATCTTTGCTTCTGTATTTGAAAGACTTGGCACTGTTACGCTAACAGAAGGCGAAAAACTAGTTTTTACTTCATTTTCAGCAAACTCCATTTTTACATTTCCTGATGAAACAGTAACTTTTAAACCATTTTCAATTTGACTCTGTTCGTAAGAAAGTTCTGCTTGTTTATAGGAAATAGACAATTCTTCATATTGAATATCTTGCTTACAATAATTATCAAATAATTCTTCGTAAGTCATTCCAAAAAGAGTTGTTACTCCAAATAAAACGAGAACTAATAGACTAATAATTCTTTTCACTGTTTTTGTTTTCATAATCATAAAATAACCAACTTTACTTAAAAGATACTTAAAACTTACTTAAATCAAAATAAAATATCAAAACAAAAGAAAAAAGTTTGTCACAAGGATGTTTTTTTTTGAATGAGAAGTTTTTTATGTGTTTCGACGAATTATAAATTCTTGAACCAAAGTTTTTTCTTCAAGAGAAGTTTGCTTTTTGTATTTTTTGTACAATTCTTCTTGGGCGCTAACACTTTTCTTTCCAGAATTTTTCTTCCATGTGCCATTTTCTTGTAAAACATAGGAATTTTCAGTATCAGAAAAATATGTTTGCAAATTTTCTTTTATATCCTTGAAAATATTTTCTTGGATAATAGGAAGCATGATTTCAACACGGCGCTCGAGATTTCGAGGCATCCAGTCTGCACTAGAAAGATAAATTTCCTCATTTCCACCATTTTGAAAATAAAACACCCGAGAATGTTCCAAAAATCTATCAATTATGCTCACAACTTTGATATTTTCGCTTAAACCATCTCTTTGAGGAATAAGCATACAAATGCCCCGTACATTTAGCAAAACTTTTACGTTATTACAGCTGGCTTTGTACAAGGCTTTTATACAATCTTCGTCTGCTAAGCTGTTCATTTTCGCCATTATAAGCCCAGGCTTTTCCGGTGAAGAGTTTTGTATCTCCCGTTCAATCATGGACAGCAACTTTGATTTCAGATTGATTGGCGCCATCATCATGCGAGACATAGTTTGAATTGCAGAATATCCAGAAATCATGTTGAAAAACAAAGTTGCGTCATTGGCGATTTCTGAGTTCGCGGTAAAAATCGAAATATCACTGTAGAGATTTGCTGTTTTTTCGTTGTAGTTCCCTGTAGAAAAGTGAACATAGCGCCGCACGCCAGTTGATTCTCGCCGTACAACAAGCATAATTTTCCCATGAACTTTCAAATTTACAATCCCGTAAACAACGATAGCACCTGCTTTTTCAAGGCAAGATGCCCAAGAAATGTTTTGCTTTTCATCAAATCGGGCTTTCAACTCCACAAAAACCGTTACCTGTTTCCCATTTCGCGCCGCCCTTTCTAGAGCCGCAGTAATCGGAGATTGGTTGCTTGTTCGGTAGAGAGTCATCTTTATGGCAAGGACATCTGGGTCGTCGGCAGCATCGTTTACAAACTGCAAAACAGGCTCGTAACTCTGATATGGAACATGTAGCAAAATATCACCTTGCTTGATTTTATCCCACATTGGTTTTCCAGAAACAATCCCCTTTACTTGAGATTTTTTCCAACTAGAAAATTTCAAATGAGAATATCCTTCTATTTCCCACAAATCAGTCAAAGATGGAATATCAACAATTCCGTCTACAGTATAAATATCCTCAGAAGTAAGAGCCAACTTTTCTGTAAGCATTTGCTGGATTTTTAGACTTGACGTGTTACAAACCAAACGAACAGGCTTTGCAAAATCCCGCTGAACCAAAACCGATTCCATAGCTTGGATAAAATCCTCTTTATCCTCTTCTACAGAAAAATCTGCTTCGCAAGTTGCTTTGAAAACTAAAGATTCTGTAACTTGGTAGCCGGGAAAAAGCTTTGTCACAAATTTTTCCAAAATATCGTCTACAAGAGTAAAATATTTTTTTTCATCTTTTGATGGAAGCCAAATAACCCGACGAATTGTTTTTGGAATTTGCACAATTACAAGAGATTCTTCAGTTTTTGCTAAAAATTCCTTTGGAACTGATGAGTTTTTCACTATTGGTTTTAGGATAAAAGCACCGTGAAGTTTCAAGTTTGTTATCAAACTAAAAGGCTGATTTGAGTCGGCTCGTAAAGGTGTCAAAACTGGGAAAATTTCTTCGTTAAAAAGGCTTTCACAAAAATGTTCTTGGTTAGAATTAAAATCCTTGCTAGAAACGTAAACAATTCCCTGCTCTGCCAAACTAGGAATAATATCGTGATTTAGGACTTCTGTTTGAATATCTGTTAGTTCGTGAACTCGCTTTGAGATTTCAGAAAGTTGTTCCTTGGCTGTTAATCCTGAACAATCTTTCCAATCAGGCATAGAGATAGTTTTTGCTTTAAGACCAGCCACACGCACCATGAAAAATTCATCAAAATTTGATGCGGTGATTGTCATAAATTTTAGGCGTTCTAAAAGCGGAATCGATTTATCGCAGGCTTGGTTCAAAACTCGGGCATTAAACTCTACCCAAGAAAGTTCTCTGTTAAAAAATTCCATATCAATTTCCCTCTAAAATCAATTTATATCCGAAAACCGATTCAAACAAATCGCCCTTTTCAGAAAGTGCGATTTTTTCAAGATTTAGGTTTTGTACGCCTTTTACGCTTAAAATCAAATTATCGTCTTGAATCTTTGTTGTCATTTCAATAGGACTTTGGCTGTGACTTCTGTCCAATGCATCTGCCACCCGCAAAATCGCAGCAAGTTTTAGCACAGAAACCCGCTCTGTTCGAGGCAAAGATGTGTAACTTGTGTCAGTTTGATTTGGTCCTGCTCCACGATGATATTTTGCCACTAGGGAAATAATTTGCATATCATCCTTGGTTAAGCCGAAAATATCCGAGTGCAAAATGATGTAATAACTGTGAAGTTGGTGATCGCTGCCTCGAATATACATTCCGATATCGTGAAGCAAAGCTGATATTTCTAAAAGCTGTCGATTATGCAAATCTAAGCCGATTTCGTCTTTCATTGTGTCGTAAATCTGGAGAGCTAATTTGCAAACGTTTTTTCCGTGCTGTTCATCGTACTTGTATTTTCTTCCCAAATTTTTTGCAGAAGCAATTATTTGATACAAGAAGGACTGCTGAAGTTCTGCATCTGAGTCTGAAATCATTGAAAGAATCAAACCTTCCCGAATATTTGTATCAGTAACGATGATTTCTTCTGCTTGTGTTAAATCCAAAAATAGTTTGTAAGTCAACAAGCCGACATTAAATGCTTTTGAATCTGTGTAACTTAGAGAAAATCTTGCCATCACTTCTTCCACAGAATAACGGCTTACTTCTTTTACAAATTTGTTGTAGTTTTCCTTAGAAATGGACCAAACCCGTGGACCGATTTGCTTTCCCAAAGACAAAGCTGCAATTCTCGCTTCTGTCCCAATAGTGATAAAAACTTTTATATCATTCAAGTTGATTTCAGTTTTTAGGTTTGCACCTGTATTTCGGGTAAATTCTTCCAAAAATCGGTGGATTTCAGAACTTGCTCCGAAAAGTGATTTTAAACTTTGCTCAATTAGAACAGTTCCCAAGCGCAAACTGTGAACAGCAGCCATTTTTCCGTGATTCATCAACATAATTTCAGTTGAGCCACCACCAATTTCCAAAATCAAAGAGTTATGGCGAGATATTCGTGGGATTTCTGTTTTTAGAGCTTCAAGCAATGCAAGATACATAAGGCGGTTTTCTTCAATTCCGTCTATCACCTTTACTCTAAAGCCAGTTTTTACGAAAATTCTGTCTAAAACTGTATCGCGGTTTTTTGCTTCTCTAAGTGCGCTTGTAGCAATCAAGTGAGTGTGGCTTTCTGTAATAGCCCAACCTTGAAGTTGCTCTTTAAATCTATTTAAAATATGGAGGATTTGTAGGATTGTATCACGAGAAAGATAGCCAGTTGTAAAAACATCATAACCAAGAGGAACTGAACATTCTGATTTATCTATAACTTTCCAGCTTGAGTTCTCTGAAATTTCAAAAGCCATTAAACGAATTCCAGTTGAACCAATTTCAATAACTGCTTCTAAGTTTGTCATATTCCTCCATAAAAAATCAAATTGGAAAGTTTCAACTTTCGATTTGATTTTTTACGCTGTTTCACAACAAAGTGAGAAACAGCATTTGATGTAAAAGTTTGCAACGCAAACTTTAGGGATAAGCACTTCGACGCTATTTTAGGAGAAGTGTTTATCTATTCCTCCCTCCGAAAACAACTCTCCATATAAAAAAATAACCACAGAGGACTGATTTGTGTTCCGCTGTGGTTTGCTTCAAAAAACTATCCCTTCATTAAAGTTTATCAATTAACATTGAACATTTTCCAGAAGGAATTGGTAATGTTTTTTTCTTTTGACCAAGAATATTGATAGTGAAATAATAAAGCTTTTCACTTTCCATTTGGATTTCCCAACCTCTTAGAGTTTTGTTAGAAAGAATTGTAATCAAGTTTCTCTTTAGAGATAGATTTTCAATTCCCATAACTTCCAAGTTTGGAATAATCCAGTCTACTGTTTTTCTTGGCAAACTGATTTCAAGACCGATAACATTTTCAATCATCAATGCGATTGTTGAAAGTCCGGCTGTATTTACATAGCGAACACGAGGCCAATCTTCGCGACCTTCGATTTTTGCTTTTCCCTCTTTTCCAGGTAGATATGCTTCGTACAAATCACCTTTTACTTTTGGATCTCCTGGGAACATTCCGTCTAACAAGAAATACAAGTGACGAATTGCTGTTTCACGAGCGAAATCCCAATGTTGATATCTTTCCAAGCCCTTCAAAACCATGAAGTTAAATGCGGGATAAACACTTCCGCAGAATCCGTTTCCGTCAGGTGAGAAGTTTGGATCGTCCATACTCAAAGTTGGGAAAGGATGTTCTGTTCCAAATGTTTCTGAATTTGATAAGTGTGAAATCAACATATCAGCTTTGTCTTCATTTGGGATTTCAGCAAGTAGAGGCCAAAATCCTGCAATAGTTTTCACAGAAAGTTGATGTTCGTTTTCATCAATATCGTAATAAAAACCAGTATCTGGATTCCACATTTTTGAACTAATACGAGTTTTTAGAGAGAAGTACATTCTCTTGTATTGGAAAATAAGGTCTTTGTCGTTTAGGATATCCCCAAGTGCAGACATATACAAAGCGTTGATAGCCATAGCGCTGTTAAAATCAACAGGATAAACAGCACCGTTACGTGGTGAGTTAAACATTGTTGAACATTGATGTGGAACTTTGTACAAACCATTTTCGCATTTGAATGTAGCATCAATCCAATCCATGTATTTTTGCAAAATAGGCATAACTTCTTTTATGCGTTTTTTATTTGCAGATTTATGATAAAGATTGTATTCGGCCCAAGCAAATAAAGGTAAACCAATTCCTTCAGGATTTTCATCTGTGAAAACTGGTTTTCCTGTTTTTAGATCATATTGCCAACGAATTGCACCATTATCCTCCTGATGAGAATAAAAATAGTCCAAATTCTGATTTGCAGGATAATTTCTATTTGAGTAAACTAAAAAGAAAGAAGAAAAAATTGATTCGAATTGATCAAGTATATATTGGTCATTTCCCGTGTTAAAAAAGTAGCCATCAATTGATTTTTCACCATTTTTTGGATCAATCCAAAAGTCTGACAACCAATTCCAAGTCTTATCGTAGATATCTACAAAGTCCTGATCGTAAAAGTGAATTGTTGGGAAGTCGCGCTTGTTCACAAATTCTCCTCTGGAGCACGTGTTTAGAAATTTTGACACAACGTCATATTTCAGTATATCATAATTTGAAAAAAAAGGGTATATCAAATTGTAATTTTGATAAAAAATCCTACATATACTAGTAAATTTTTTATTATTTTTCTATAAACTATATTACAGAAAGGTAAAAGGAAAAATCATGTATCAATCACACGTGTATCTTGAAGTAAGAATTTTATTTTCTAGTAATAAAAATGTTTTCACATCCAACGAAAAAAATAACTCCTTTTCAATAGACAATAATGTGCTTCAAAGGGTTCACACTCTTTCATCTGCACTAAACTGCAAATGGCGAGAAAAAACTTTCTTTGAAAAACAAACTTCTACAGCAAATTTTCCACAAGATTTGGGGATAAGTGGAATTTCTCTTTTGGTAGCAGAAGACGGCCACTTTGATATTGAGTTTCATAGCCGAAAAAAAGCTATTCACATCGAAGAAATACGCATTGAGGAAGATGCTGGGCGTCTAACTCACTCTGAAGGCAAAACCAGAATGGATTACACAAACGCTGGCATGCCTAGTATCAGAATCAAAACAAGTCATAATATCGAGCTGGGAGAAGAAGCTTTCCTTTTCCTCGAAGGGATAAAACGACTTTTACAATATCTAAAACTTACAGAAGATGTTTCTGTGGATTCTGCAATTCGCTGTAACGCATACGTTTCTCTAGCAAAATATCCAGATTTACCAAGTTATTACATTAAACTTAGAAATCTAAACTCATTTAACTTTGTGCGAAAAGCTATTAACTCAGAACTTTCTCGCCAAGAAGATATTTTGGTTTCTGGTGGAAAAGTCGCTTCAGAAAGCCGATTGTGGAATGAACGCCAAAATATCACAGAACCATATAAATCACGCCAAAATGTAAGCAAATTCGAGCCTCTTATCATCAATAATGAAAAAGTTTATTTTACTTCAAACTTGAAATTTGAAAATGTTCACAAAAACGAACTTCCAGAAGCTCGGGCAAAACGCTTGGCAGAAACTTACGGATTTTCAAAAACTCGCTCTTCTATCATTTGCGAGGAAAAGCAAAAAGCTGATTTTTTTGAAAGTTGTGTAAGTCTTGGAGCAAAACCAACTGAAACAGCTCATTGGATGACATCTGAACTCCAAAAATTGCAAAAAAAAGGTGATAATATCCTCAAAAACATTACACCAGAATACTTTGCTTTTATCATCAAACTTTTTTCAGAAAAGAAAATTTCTAGCAGTATCGCAAAGCAGTTGCTTCAAGAAGTGGCGGAAACTGGAAAAAATCCAGAGATTTTGTTGAAAGAAAATAATCTAGAACTTATCACAAAAGATGAAGATTTAATTCCAATTATTCAGGCTGTTATCAAGTCAAACCCAAAAGAAGTGGAAAAACTTAAAAATGGGGATATGGCGCCACTAGAATTTTTAACTGGCTTAGTTATGAAAAAAACAAACAAAAAAGCTGAGCCTGTACGAGTTAAACATCTTTTGAAAAAAGAACTAAATATCAATTTGATATACATTTTCTCACTAGGTGGAACAATTTCTGCAAACACTAGAAATGATGGCGCAGTTGCCGCCACAAATACTGACGAAGCTGTTTTAAAATCGATTTTATCCGATTATTCTGGTTCAACTCGATATCAGATTGTTTCTCTTGGGCATCTTTTAAGCGAAGAAATCGAACCAAGCGATTGGGCTGTCTTGATTGCAGAAATCTCCAACAAAATCAACACAGGAACAGCCAACGGAATTATCGTGACTCACGGAACTGACACTCTTTCCTACACCGCCGCTTTGTTATTCTGGCTTTTCTCCGACTCAGATGTTCCTATCGTTTTAACAGCATCTTCTAAAACTCCAGACACCTCTGACGAAGCAAAAAATAACTTGATGTTGGCTATGGAAACTGCCACAAAAGAAAAATCTGGCGTATACGTTTCTTTCGGTGAAAAAATACTTTCTCCGCTAAACCTTAAGTTTATAAACACAAGTCCAACAGGCTTTGTAAATTGGAATATGAAATCCCCAGTTTTCAAAAAATCTGGAAGCCTTGCACAACATTTTTCCGGAATCACAGATTTAGATCCTTTTGTTCTAAAACAAGTTCTAAAAGAAGCTGCTGATTCTATGATTTTGTGCAAAGTTTATCCGGGATTAAAGATGGATTTGTACACATCACTGATAAAAGAAGGGATTTCAAACTTTATTTTGGAATTATACGAAACTGGCACAGGAAGTATGCGTCGAACCGACTATTCCCTAAAATCACTGTTGATAAAAGGGCGCAAAAACGACTGTCGCTTTTTCTGTACTTCTCAACAAGAAAGCCCGATAAACTTTTCTCAGTATTCAACTAGTCGCCGAGTTTGGCGTGAAGGCGCTGTTCCAATGGGACGCTTAACAACAGAATCCGCTGTTGCCCTATATTTTGCCACATCACTGGTAGCCGACTCTCAAGAAGAATTCGACACTTTTATGGAAAGCTATGCAGAATTATACCAAAGTTAATCAGGATGATATTGAAATGAAATCTTCAGAATCCCGTTTTTCTAGAACCTCACGAATTTTTGGCTCTGAGTCCATGGAAAAACTCGCCTCTTCCTCTGTAATAGTTTTTGGAGCTGGTGGAGTTGGGGGCTACGTGATAGAAGCCTTGGCTCGGTCTGGAATTGGTCGCCTTGATATTGTGGATAACGACAAAATCGCCCTTTCCAACATAAATCGCCAAATTTTAGCGTTGGAGCACACTGTAGGGCGGCCAAAAACTGAAGTTGCCATTGAACGGATAAAAGCCATAAATCCTAACATAAAAACTAGGGGATACCAGCTTTTTTATTTACCAGAAACTGCTTCAGAAATTGATTTAAGTCAGTACGACTACATTGTGGATGCCATAGACACAGTTACCGCAAAAATCCATTTGATTGTGGAAGCTCAAAAACTTGATATTAAGATTATTTCCTCTATGGGAACTGGAAACAAAACAAATCCCACAATGCTAGAAGTGGCAGATATTTACAAAACTTCAGTTTGTCCCTTGGCACGAGTTATGCGGCAAGAATTGAAAAAGCGTGGGATAAAAAAGCTAAAAGTGGTTTATTCAAAGGAGATTCCTTGTGAAAAAGCAGAGGATTCTGTCAGTTCTGAAAAGACAAAAGTTGTGGGAAGCACAGCCTTTGTGCCACCAGCTGCTGGATTGATAATTGCCAGTGAAGTTGTGAGGGAAATTTTGAATTCGGAATTAAGAATTCAAAATTAGGAATTTGGATTTTTCATAATTTTTGGGGATTTTTTACTCACGGATTGAGTTCAAAATAGACAAAACATGCTAGAATCTTTGCTTTTCGAAGTAACAAAAGTAACTAAAATAACATTCGAAAAGACAAAAAAACGTGACGATTATAAAATCGCCACGCTTTTAGATAAGTCGGCCACGGATGGCCGATTGTTGCTAAGCAAGAATTTTCGAAAGAAAATTCTTGCAGAAAGAAAAATTACAGGAAGTAATTTTTCTTTCTTGGGCACGAACGCCCGATAAAAGCTAAGCAAGAATTTTCGGAAGAAAATTATTGCAGACTAGTAAATTGCAGGAGGCAATTTTCTAGTCTAGGGTCCTTACAACGCGGAACCCACAATCAGCGTAGGATAAATACGGATCTTGACTGAGTCCATGATAATAAACTTTGCAGTAGGTGGCGGTGTTATTCCAAGAACCACCTCGCTTAACGCGGCTATTACCCGACGCAACACCGTATTCACCTGTACTAACATCTATATTATAAACATACCAGTCCCAACACCATTCATTTACATTTCCACTCATATCATAGAGTCCATACCCATTTGGATCTTTTGTTTTTACTTTCCTTGTTCCTGTAGTAATATCTCTATGCCAGGCAACATCGTCTAGTGTACCACTGCCAGCAAAATCGTAATTTTCACCTCCACGTGCAAACCATTCCCATTCTGCTTCTGTTGGTAAGCGGTATCCATCTGCTTCAAAATTACATGTTACATCCCAAGACTCTGTTTTTTTTATTGGCACGTTTCCCCATTTATCAGGATCTGTTTCACCATTTATGCTGTAACATGGAGTGAGATTTCCCATTATAGAAAGTTTATTACAATACACAATTGCATTATACCAGTTTACACAATTTACAGGGTGATTTGATGCATCATCTACTTCTGTTAATTCGGTTCCATTTTCATCGTATGCTTTTGCTGTACTTGGGTCACTTCCCATCACGGCTTTGTATTCACCTCTTGTTACTTCATGGTCACTTACAAATAAATTTGGTATTGTAAGACTTCTACCACTTACAAACACCTTTGATGTTGTTGTCCAGGTTTCTGTTCCTGTTATTGTTGTACCTTTCAACAATACAAATCCTTTTGGAACTACAATAGTGTCTTTATATCCACAAACGCTACATTCTCTTGTTTTTGTTACATCTTCTTCTGTTGTGGCATCATCATTTGAAACAAAGTCGCCAAAAGTGTGTTCTGCTTTATCAGTTCCTTCTGTTTTTTCGTAACCACAAATTGTACAGGTAGCTTTTCTTTCTCCATTTTCTGTACAAGTGGCATCTTTGGTTGTTGTCCAGTCGTCAAAGGTGTGGGTATGTGGTAATTTTTCAATTGTTTCTGTTGCTGTATATCCACATGCTGTACAAGTTCTTTCTTTAGAGCCTTCTGCTTTTACTGTGGCTTCTTTTGTTATTGTCCAGTCCCCAAAGGTGTGGGTATGTCCTAGTTTTTCAATTACTTCTGTTGCTTCATATCCGCATACACTACAAACTCTTTTCTTGCTACCTGCAGTTTCTTTCGTTGCAGCTTGTGTTACTTCCCATTCTCCAAAAGTGTGTTCAAATTTTTCAACATCCACATTTTCACATAAACATATTACTGCGTGCCAGTGGCCTGTTTCATCACTACTCCATTCTTCTGAAAATGTGTGTGTAAATGGTTCGAAAGCACAACTAAACATTAATGTAATTACTGCAAATAAAATTGCTATAAGTATTCCAATTTGTTTTTTCATGATTTTTCCTCCTATCTAAAAATCATTTATTTTCTATTTTGATTTCTCAATTCCTTTTAGCAAAGCATGTTGCTGAGCGAGTCAAAACAAAAAAAGCCAGTATTTTATCCTCTTGTTTTTCTCAAAAGAATAAAATACTGGCTTCATTTATAATTTGAAATTGTGAAATTTAGTGCGTTGAATGTTGAATGTTGAATGTTGAATGTTGAATGTTGAATGTTGAATGTTGAATGTTGAATGTTGAATG
>JAZQUR010000029.1:0-12580 GCA_045631425.1 Treponemataceae bacterium
GTTGTTACTGTTAAAGATTGGATAACAGGAATCATTGTTGCTGCAAATGGAATGTTGTCGATAAATGCAGAAGCGATTGCAGAAACCCAAATAATGATACCAATCATTACAAACATATTTCCGCCAGAAATCTTTTCGATAAATCCAGCAATCAATTCAAGAATTCCAGTTTGTTCAAGACCACCAACTACGATAAACAATCCGATAAAGAACAAGACTGTTTTGTAGTCAACGTGTTTCATGATTTCTGGAATATGTTTTGGAGCTGTAACCACTGTTAAAATAGCAGCCAAAGTTCCAATGAAAGCAACAGAAAGACCAGTTGCAGAGTGAGTTACCAAAAGAACAACACTGATTAAGAAAATTACTGTGCTGATTGCAAAACCAGTTTTGTCAACGATTGCAGATTTTGGAGTTGGAAGAGTTGATAAATCCACATCTTTTCCAGCGTTTTTGTAATCTTTTTTACAAACAAAGTAAAAATATGCAACTGTGAAAACTAAGCCGATAGCAGCAATAGCACCAGTGTTCATTAAGAAGTCAGAGAAAGAATAGCCCAAAGCTGTTCCAATAATGATATTTGGTGGGTCACCACACATTGTTGCAGAACCACCAAGGTTTGCACAGAAAACCTCTGCCAAAATCATTGCAACTGGATTGAATTTTAGAAGTTGTGAAAGCTCAACTGTAACAGCTGCAAGGAAAAGAATAACTGTAATACTGTCAATAAACATAGCAAGAACAGCAGACATTACCATAAATGTTACAAAGATTGGTAAAACCTGATATTTTACTGTTTTTGCAAGAAGCATACATAACCAGCGGAAAAATCCAACACGAGCCATACCTTCAACCATAATCATCATACCAGCGATAAAAATGATTGTTGCCCAGTTTACGCCACTAGTTGATTCGTGAGCTTCTTTTGCCCACCAAAAGTCCAAGGTGAAAATGCTATGGAAGTTTAATGTTTCAACGATAGCATCCCAAGAATGTAAACCAACACCAAAAACAAGAATAAGTGTTAGTAAACCACAAGCAAGTGTGGTGTAGTGGCGTTCAATAACTTCTGTAATTACTAAAAAGAACATAATACAGAAAATTGCCACAGCAAAGATTTGAGCTAAAAGCATAACAGTTCCTCTATTCTGCACCTTATTTTAACTTACAAAAGATTTTTTCGTAAAAAAATGATTTGTAAATTCACTACAAAAATAGTGCTTGTGCAGTCTTTTACGGTATTTTACTGTTTATATGAAATCTATACAACAGGTTTGTAAAAAAAAGGATTGTTAGATTTCTGTTAGAAAACCAGAAAACCTAACAATCCTACATATTAAAGGATAAAATTATTTAAAAATTAGAAGTCAGCCAATTTTGGTGCACGTGGATAAGGAATAACATCACGAATGTTTGCCATACCAGTTACGTAGCGTAGCAAACGTTCAAATCCAAGACCGAAACCAGCATGTGGAACAGTTCCGTATTTTCGAAGATCCAAGTACCACCAGTAATCTTCTGGATTCATACCAAGTTCCACAATACGATTCTTTAGTTTTTCTAAATCAGCTTCACGTTCAGAACCACCAATAATTTCACCAAGACCTGGAACAAGCATATCCACAGCCCGAACAGTTTTTCCATCTTCGTTAAGTTTCATATAGAAAGCCTTGATTTCTTTTGGATAGTTGTAAACCATAACAGGCTTTTTATAGATTTTTTCTGTTAGACAGCGTTCATGTTCAGTTTGTAAATCACATCCCCAGTAAGCTTTGAATTCAAAAGAATCATTGTATTTTTCAAGTTCCTTGATAGCATCTGTATAAGAAACGCGAATAAATTCTGAGTTTGCAACGTGAGTTAAAGTTTCGATAAGCCCCGGTTGAACACGTTGGTCAAAGAATTTCATATCTTCAGAACATTTTGTTAATGCCCAATTTAGAAGATATTTAATAAATTCTTCAGCAATGTCCATATCATCTTCAAGTTCAAAGAAAGCCATTTCAGGTTCAATCATCCAGAACTCAGCTAAGTGACGTGGAGTGTTAGAGTTTTCAGCACGGAAAGTTGGTCCAAAAGTGTAAACACGAGAAAGGGCAGTTGCATAAGTTTCTGCTTCAAGCTGACCACTTACAGTAAGACTTGCTTTCTTTCCGAAGAAATCCTTGCTATAGTCCACAAGATTTTCAGCCTTTTCAGGACTCATTCCCTTTGCACCAGCTTTGATACCTTCTTCTGCGATACGAGCCATATCCAAAGTTGTAACTTGGAACATTTCACCAGCACCTTCACAGTCAGAACAACTGATTAGTGGAGCGTTAAAATAGAAAAATCCCTTTTCTTGGAAAAAGCTATGCACAGCGAAAGCCATTTGACTTCTCATACGAGCAACAGCACCAAACATATTTGTACGAGCACGAAGGTGAGAGTTTTCGCGAAGGAATTCTACAGTGTGTCCCTTTTTTTGCAAAGGATAATCGCTTGGAGAAACACCCAAAACTTCCAAAGTTTCAAGAGCAACTTCCACAGCTTGACCACTAGCAGGAGAAGGAATCAACTTTCCAGTAGCTTTAATAGAAGCGCCAGTTGTAACATTTGGAAGAGAATTTTCTATATTTTCATTATTAGCATTTTCGCGATCATAAGTTAGCTGGATAGTGGCAAAACAAGAGCCATCATTTACCTGAATAAAACATAAGTTTTTTGAATCACGCTTAGTGCGTACCCAACCGCAAATAGTAACAAGGCGGCCGTCTGGTTCTGAGACCAAAATGTCTTTAATTAATTGTGTTTTCATAACTTGCATTATAATATTTTTAAGGCACTTTCTTCAAGTAGATAAATTAAATTACAGATTTAATGATAGTTTTAGAAAATGTTTTTTTGTTGGAGGTTCCCCCAATTTTTGCAAAATTGGGGTCGCTATGTCCGCCCTTCGCTAACGCTCATCCTCCTCGGAGCCACAAGTGCCTCCTGCGGTGGACTGCGGGGCTCCCAGCGCTAACCCCTTGACCGAAATGGTCATTTCCAATAATTCAATTCTTGTTACAAAAAATATAAAGGACTTTCAGATTTTCAAAGCTAAGTGCAATCTAATGTTGGAAGAAGGGTGAGGGCGGAAGGTGAGAAAGTAGTTATACAATACTACTTTACAAAAATATAGACATTTTGGTTAAACTGTGTCATACTTTAATTATTGGAAATGCCTAATTTCAGGCGGTGTCTCCCGACTCTAATCAGCTTTTGCTGAAATAATTGAATAGGGAGGCTTGTTATGACTTTTGAATTAGTTATTGCAGTGGTAACTTGTGTTGCAACTGTTGCTAGTACAGTTATAGCATTGCTCTCTTTCCTAAAAAAGAAAGATAAAGAGTAAAATAAAACCGCCAAAATGACTTGGAACCCATTTTTGGCGGTTTTCAACCCAAATGTGGAGATGACCAAGTTGAGATTGGGCATTTCCTTTCTTTTTAATATATACCTTGTTATGTATTTTTGCAAGTAACTTATTTTTCCTTACTTTTCCCCAAGAAAATCTTCCAGTGTGTCTACAACTTCGCCTAAGTTTTTGCGTAGGCGATTCATTAAATCTTTTGTGCGTTTTGTGTCGTAGGAAATGCTTGTTTGTGGTGGCAGGAGTAATTCGTAAGGTTCAACTTCCAAAGCGTTTGCAAGAGAAACAAGAGTTTCAAAGGAACCAATTCTGCGACCAGTTTCTAAATCACTAATATATTTTTCTGACAAATCAACTTTTTCTGCTAATACATCTTGTTTTAAGCCTTTTTGAGTTCTAAATCTCTTTATGTTTTCTGAATATATTTCATGTAATTCTTTAATTTCCATAGAATAAGTAAAACTACAATTATTAATTTATATAACCGTCCTATAGTTAGAGTATAATCATTTATAATTATTAAGTTATAATTAATAGTTATGTTCTTGTTTTGAAATACCGACAATAAGAATAACTAATCCGTCGATTTGACGGTA
Source organism: Treponemataceae bacterium (assembly GCA_045631425.1). Taxonomy (GTDB): domain Bacteria; phylum Spirochaetota; class Spirochaetia; order Treponematales; family Treponemataceae; genus Treponema_I. Next base: position 3,991 of record JAZQUR010000029.1, read on the forward strand.
TTTTTTTTATTTAGGATTGATAAAAAATGACAAAGAAAGAAGCAACTACAGATTTATGGGTACATGATTTATTAAAGGAAGCAGGAATTAAACTTGATGCCCAAGGAAGTACAATAAAAGAAATTGATGATGCGTTAAAATCAGCTTCTAAAAGGGGAACTGGTAAAGCTGGTTTTCCAGAGTATGTGGGAGTTGTAAAAGATTTTGTTATTGTTATAGAAGATAAGGCGGATTTGAAAAATCATATAAAATTAGATTCTAACAATCTAATTAGCATGGAAACAAAAGATATTACAGATTATGCTGTAAACGGAGCCTTGTTTTATGCAAAACATTTAGCCCAAAATACAAATTATAAAAAGATTTTTGCGTTTGGAATTTCTGGTTCAGAGAAAAAACATAAAATCACTCCTCTTTTTGTTGATGACCGTTGCAATCTTTTTGAACTAGAAGATGTGGAATCATTTATTTCATTCAATTCTGAAAATATTGATGAATATTATTTGCGTGATGTCTTAAAAGAAGCTACTGACAATGAAAAAGAACTTGCAGAAATTTTGGCTGATGCGAAAGAACTTCATGAGTATTTGTTTAAATATGGAAATATGAAAGATGAAGAAAAACCTCTTGTAGTTTCCGGAATTTTACTTGCTTTACGAGAACGTGATAATGGGAATTTTAGCATTGATTCTTTGGTTGGTGATAATCAAATTACAGACGGACAAAAAATCCATAATGCCATAATTTCAAGTTTCCAAAGAACAGATTTATCTCCGATTACTAAAATAGATAAAATTATTTCTCAATTTAATGTAATAAAAGATAGTACAAAATTAAATGAAGTTCATTCTGCATTAAATAAAACACCGTTAAGATTTTTTACAGAATTTTTAGATAAAAAATTGTATAAAACAATTAAATATTCAAAATCAACAGAAGATTATTTGGGTAGATTTTATGGCGAATTTATGCGATATTCTGGCGGAAGTGGACAATCTTTGGGAATTGTTTTAACACCTCGGCACATTACTGAACTTTTTTGCGATTTGCTGGAATTAAAATCTACAGACAGAGTTTTTGACCCATGTTGTGGAACAGGGGGATTTTTAGTTGCCGCTCTTCATACAATGCTTTCAAAAACAAATAAAGAAAGTGAAAAATTGAGCATTCGTAAAAATCAGTTGTTTGGGATAGAACTTCGTCCAGATATGTTTACCGTTGCAACAACAAATATGATTTTGCGAGGAGACGGAAAAAGCAATCTTCACTGTGATGATTTTTTAATGAAAAATCCAAAGCAACTTCAAACAGATTTTCGTGCTACAGTTGGAATGTTAAATCCCCCTTATTCTCAAGGTTCAAAACAAGATTCTAGTTTGTATGAAATTGCGTTTACAGAACATCTTCTGGATTCGCTTTTGCCAAATTCTCGTTGTGCAGTAATCGTTCCTCAAAGTTCCATGACTGGAAAAACCAATGAAGAACAGCAAATAAAAGAAAGTATTTTGAAAAATCACACTTTGGAAGGCGTGATAATGCTTCAAAAAGACACTTTTTACGGAATTGGGGTAATTCCGTGTATCGCAGTTTTTACTTCTGGACAGCCACATTCAAAAGATAAAATTTGTAAGTTTATAAATTTTGAAGATGACGGATTTAAGGTTTCTCCTCACGTTGGACTTTTGGAAACAGAAGCTGCCAAAGACAAAAAACAACATTTACTTGATGTGTGGTTTGACAGAATTGAAGCGGAAAATAAATTTTGCGTAAAAACAACTGTAAATGCACAAGACGAATGGTTACATAGTTTTTATTATTTTAATGATGAAATTCCAACTGATGGGGATTTTGAAAAAACTGTTGGGGATTATCTAAGTTTTGAATTTAGCATGATAATGCAAGGTCGTCGCTATCTTTTTGAAAATGTTGATTCAGAAATTGAAGCAGAAAAAGATAATGATGTAAAAAAAAACTTTAAATTAAGCGATAGAGAATGGAAAGAGTTTAGAATTGGGGATTTGTTTGAAGTAAAAAAAGTTTTAGGGAAACCTATCGAAAACTATAAAAATGGTAGGATTCCGTATATTTCAACTTCTTCTCAAAATAATGGATTAATAAATTTTATTGATTGTGAAGAAAAAATTTTAAGTGCAAAAAATGCAATTTCTATAGACCCAATAAAAGGAACATCTTTTTTTCATATGTATAATTTTTTGGGTAGAGGATTTAGTGGAGCTTCAATAAATAATTTATACAATGAAAAATTGGATAAAAATAATGGTTTGTTTGTAAGTAAATGTATAGAAAAAACTTCATTTTTCAAAGCATCGTATGGAAATTTATTCAATAGCAATCGATTGATAAATGCCAAAATCCTACTTCCCGTTTTAGAAAATGGAGAACCTGATTATGACTTTATGGAAAATTACATTCACGAATTAGAACAAGAAAAACTTTCTGAATACAAAGCTTACGCACAAAAACAAGTCAGCGAATTGAGTTACCAAGACATTGAACCATTGGAAAATAAGGAATGGAAAGCATTTTTACTTACAGATTTATTTGAAAATATACAACGTGGAAAAAGATTGACAAAGGAAAATCAAAAAAACGGTTCAATTCCTTATGTTTCATCTTCTGCACAAAATAATGGAGTAGATAATTATATTTCAAATACAATGGGAGTTAGATTCTTTGAAAACTGTTTGAGTCTCGCAAATAGTGGAAGTGTAGGCTCTTGTTTTTACGAACCTTTTAAGTTTGTTGCAAGTGATCACATTACACATTTAAAGAATTCTAAAAACACTAAGTATTCATATTTATTTACTGCAACATTATTAAATCGTCTTTCCCAAAAATATAATTTTAATCGAGAAATTAATGATAAGAGAATAAGTAACGAAATAATCATTCTCCCAATCACTTCTGATGGTTCACCAGATTACGCATATATGGAACAATACACAAAAAATCTTATGTTGGAAAAGTATTATGAATATTTAAATTATAAATTTCAAAAATCTAAAACTGATTATAGTTTTTCCGAGCCTTATTTACTTGTGGCAGAAAAAAGTTAGAAAAGTTTTTAGTTTTTTTAGATTAGACAGAAATCACACCCTTTTACTCGCATTTGCATAAACGGCCATATCTTCTCGTTTTCCTATGGAAATAATGTTAATTAATAATACTTCATCTTTAATTGAATAAACAATTCTGATTTGTTTTTTATTAACATACATTTTTCTGTAGCCAGTTAAATCATAACCATTTTTATTCCCGAGTTCTTCTCCGAGTAAAGGCGATTTTTGTAGTTTTTCAAGTTGCTTTTTTACAAGAACTTTTACACTTCCATCTAATTTGCAAAATTCTTTTAAGGCTTCTGGATGAAATTGGATTTTGTATGTTTTCGACATTAGACACCCGCTTAGTTCATGGCATCTTCAAAAGAAATATATTCATTTTCAGGAGTGTTTTTACGTGCTTCAATTAATGAGAAAATTTCTTTTTGTTCGGCATATTCTTCTATAGCTTTTAATCGTTCATATTCATCAATAGTAATAAAGACAGCCTGCATTTCATTATTTTTGATAATCGCAACTTTTTCTTGTTTTGATTCAGTAATTCGTTTTAAAAATGTTGCGAATTGTCTAACAAATTGTGTTGCGGAAACAATTTCATTTCGTGTAAATGTTATCATACTTTCCCTCACTGTATTTAAAATAATACATATAATTATATGTAAAATCAAGTGTAAAATGTTTGTTTAAAATTTTCTTCTTTCCCACCATCCACTTTTTCGGGCAAGGGATTGGAGCAGCGCCAAAGGCGTTCCGTAGGAATGGAGCGCTTTGACGCGAAACTGCGGAAAGCCCGGTTTTTTGCTTTGCAAAAAATGACCCCAAAAAACAAAAATCAAATGACCAGTTCTTTTTCGATGAGATTTATCATTATGTTGGTATTTAGTTCCATGGCGTCTATTGGGTAGATTTCTTGGACTTGGGGTGTGTAGTATTTTTCTTTGAAGGCGGCGAGGATTTCGGGTTTGTTTTTACCAGATTTTAGGGCCTCTAGAATTTCGTTGGCGGTTTCTGTGGCATTGCGTTTTGCCTGTTCTAGATAAAATCTAGTTTCCTCTTCTGATAATAGTCCGTAGTGTGGCACTAGAATATTTTTCACGTTTAGGGCATGGACTTTTTCAAAGGATTTTAGGGTCATTTCGTAGCCCACTAAATATGATGGAATGATTTTGTCGCTTCCTGTGTATACGCCTGTTGTTTCGCTGCCCAGTAGTAGTTTTTCTTCTTCTAGATAATATCCAACTGAGCATTTTGTGTGGCCGGGAAGTTCTATTGCTGTGAATGTCATTTTTCCGCACTGTAGTTTTTGACCGTCGGTTACTTCGATGTCAACTTGTAGGTTATCGATAAGGTCTTTGTATTGGTGGATGCCGTTTTTAGCCGCGAATTTTTGGTCTAGGTCTCGCATGATTTTTTTTGCGCTGTCTTTTTTGAAGATGTTTGCGGCGTAGGTTCCGGCTACAATTTTTGCATCGGGGAAAAGTTCTTTCACGTAAACGGAACCTAGGGCGTGGTCGTAGTGGGAGTGGGTCAAGAATATGTAGTCTAGATTTCTGGTTTTGTCATCTTCTTGGAGATGATTTTTTACCTTTTGGGCTAATTCTTCCCCGGTAAATGCAAAGCCTGTGTCGTATAAAATTGCTGTTTCGCCGTCGTCTAGTAAAAAAGCTGAGTCCCCGAGCAAAACTCGCATATCTGTTATGTTGATGTTATGAATTTTTTGTGTTTTGTATGTTTTAGGCATAGATAAATATTACAAAAATTGGGTGATTTTTCAATATGATTTTTTATGGATATATTTTGGCGGGATTTTTTGATATACTGTTTTATGGATAATATAGATTTTTATTATTAAATTTAGTTTTAATATTAAATTAAATATTGACACAAATATAACACTTCAATATACTACCCGATTAAATACATAGAAAAACAAGGAGTAAACTAGACTATGGCTTATTATTTTGAAGAACCTTCTCACACATTTGGAGAATATTTACTTGTTCCTGGCTACACTTCTGCAGAGTGCATTCCTGCTAATGTTAATTTGAAAACCCCAGTTGTAAAGTTTAAAAAGGGTGAAGAAAGTGCTATCACTATGAATATCCCTTTGGTTTCTGCTGTAATGCAATCTGTTTCTGATGACAAACTTGCCATAGCTCTTGCAAAAGAAGGCGGTATTTCTTTTATTTACGGTTCACAAACTATTGAAAATCAAGCTGCAATGGTTGCTCGTGTAAAAGGATATAAAGCTGGATTCGTAACTTCTGATTCTAACGTTCGCCCTGATGCAACTCTACAAGAAGTTGTTAATCTAAAAGAAAAAACAGGTCACTCAACAGTAGCTGTTACTGCTGACGGTACTCCAAACGGAAAACTTGAAGGTATTATCACAAGTCGTGATTTCCGCATTGGAAAAGCTGATATGAATGCAAAAGTTGCTGACTACATGACTCCACTAAAAGATTTGATTACTGGTGAAGACGGTATTTCTTTGGCTGAAGCTTCTGATATTATTTGGGCTAAAAAGCTAAACTCTCTTCCTATCGTTGATAAAGCTGGAAACTTAAAATACATGGTTTTCCGCAAAGACTACGCAAGTCACGACACATTCCCTCTAGAACTTGTTGATTCAAAACAACGCTACATTGTTGGTGCTGGTATTAACACTCGTGACTACATGGAACGTGTTCCAGCTCTTTTAGCTGCTGGTGTTGATGTTATGACTTTAGACTCTTCTGAAGGTTTTACAGAATGGCAACGTCGTGCTTTGCATGATATTCACGAAAAATGGCCTAATGCAAAGGTTGGGGCTGGTAACGTAGTTGACCGTGAAGGATTTATGTTCCTAGCAGAAGCTGGTGCAGACTTCGTAAAAATCGGTATTGGTGGTGGTTCTATTTGTATCACTCGTGAACAAAAAGGTATTGGTCGTGGTCAAGCAACTGCTACAATCGAAGTTGCAAAAGCTCGTGACGAATACTACGAAAAAACTGGTATTTATATTCCAATTTGTTCTGACGGTGGTATCGTTCACGATTATCACATGACATTGGCTTTGGCAATGGGTGCTGACTTTGTAATGCTTGGTCGTTATTTTGCTCGTTTTGATGAAAGCCCAACAAACAAACTTATCGTAAATGGTAGTTATGTAAAAGAATACTGGGGTGAAGGTTCAAATCGTGCTCGTAACTGGCAACGCTATGATATGGGTGGTTCAAGCAAACTTTCTTTTGAAGAAGGTGTTGATTCATATGTTCCATACGCTGGAAGTCTACATGATAACGTTTGTATGTCTATGAGCAAAATCCGTCACACAATGTGTAACTGTGGTGCTATGACAATTCCTGAATTGCAAGAAAAGGCAAAAATCACTCTTGTTTCTCAGGCTTCAATTAACGAAGGTTCTGCCCACGACGTTATTGTTAAAAATACAAGCCTAAGAGCTGAATAAGTTTTTTGAATAAGATTTTTTATAGATTGCAAAACTAAATAGCAAAAGCCTCGAAGTTGCTGATAATAAAGTGCTTCGGGGCTTTTTTTTGTCTTTTAAGTGAAAAATTGGTAGAAAACTAAAATTTGGTGAACAAGTTTTTTGGCAAATTCTGAATTGGTACTCCGCCTACGCCAGATTGGAGTGGTTTTTGGCTTGCCAAAAAGTCCGCAGGACCGAGCCTATGGCGGAACCACGGAAAGCTGGAGTCACGGGAGGAAAAAGGTTCGTCCTGAAATATTATTGGAAAAGTTTTATAAGTGTAAAGATTATTGTTCCAAAGTTTAGACAAGGTATAAATGGGATAAATAATTTCATTTTTTTTGAATATTCATCATGTTGAACGTGGCCTTTGAAAAAATGTTTTATTATAAAAAAGCGGCAAAACATAAAAAATGCGACGATACAACCTATGTAACTAATTTTGAGCCATATTTCAAACCCGAAGAAGAAGCCGATTCCGCTGGAAAAAAAGCAATCTGCCAAGCCCAGTTTGTTTTTTGTGAGTTTTCTCACTAGGTAAAAAAGGCCAAAGCCGAAAAATCCTGTGAAAATGGCGTTTGTCGGTTGGCCTGTAATAAAAAATCCCCCTAAAAAGCAAAATCCCAAAAATAGATAAGAGAAAAGCCTTGGAATTTTTTGGGTTTTAATATCCAGATAGGAAAAGTAAACTGATATTAGAATCATTAGGGATAGAAAAATGTTTTGCACTACAATCATTTTATCACCAAAATTATACAATCATTTTATCACCGAAATTACACAATCATGGTTAGGCTTACGATTAGTGGCATTGTTATAACTGCAAATAGTGTTGATAGGGAAACTAGGGTAACTGCCAATTCGGAATCCCGCTTAAACATTGATGAAAATACAACTGTGTTTGCTGCGGTTGGCGCACTTGTGGCTATCACCATTGATGTGAAAAGTGTTCCTCGTAAGCCGCAAAGGTACAATATTGCAAAAATAACTAGTGGCAAGGCAATTAGGCGCAAGAAAATAGCGAAAACTAGATTTTTGTCTTTTAGCACACTAAATGATGTGATTTTTGCCATGTAATATCCAATTATTAACATTGGGATTGGGGTGTTTAGAGCTGCTAGATGTTGAACTGGTGTTAATATTAATTTTGGCAATTCTAGTGGAGTTAAAAATAGAATTAGCCCAACGGTGATGCCGATAACTCCTGGATTGATAAAGATTTTTTTTGCGGTGATTTTTGTTTCTTTGCCACCCATCAAGAAAAGTCCGTATGTCCAGTTTACTAGGTTAAAAACTGCGATGAATGCGGCGCCGTAGAAAACTCCGTCATTTCCTAAGATGGCTTGTTGTAGGGGGAGTGCCATGTATCCGCAGTTAGAAAAAACAGTTCCAAATCTTAGGACGATTTGTCGGGATTCATCTTTATCTTTTAGAAAAAGGGTAACAACTAAAATACATAAAATGTGAACGCCAAGAGATACCAAAAAGGAAATCCCTAAGCCTTTTAGCATGGAAGGATCGTATTCTCGATTAAATGAATTTACGATAACACAAGGTGTAACTGTATATAACAAAAATTTTGAAATACCTGCGATACATTCTTCTGTAAAAAATTTGGCTTTTGTACAAATTACGCCAATCATCAACAAAATAAATAAAATAATAACTTGTTCTGAAACTGCAAAAAAACTAGTAATCATAGTGGTATTATATGACTAAAAAAATTTTTGTAAAAGTGCTATACATCAAAAATGTGATTTATAAACAATAAAATACATAATAAATGGACAAACACGGTACACTGGTACAGTCTTTGTTTATCACTTATCTAAAATACGCAATTTTGACTACAACAATACACGTGAGGACAAAAGACTAGTTTTCGCAAAAAAACTGGGTTCTTAGGGTGGAACCCTAAGCCGTGGCCGAGAAAGGTCGGGGTTTTAGGGGTAGGAAAACAACAAGTCGGAGGCCAAGCGGTCTTAGGAAGACAAGACCTGATAACAACTCCTTGGCCCACAGAACGACATGGCTACGA
>JAZQUR010000030.1:0-3180 GCA_045631425.1 Treponemataceae bacterium
AAAAAGTGTCAGTGTAAATTCTTGCATCATTTTACTTATTCCTTAGTATACAACACTTTCACGAATGTATCCAGATTTTTACACGGATACTGGTAAGTTTTACATTTTATCCAGAGGACCATCTATTTTTTTGGAAAAAGCCATTGCCATTTAAATTCCTTGCTTCCGCCCTGATACTTATCAGAAAGAGCTTGGGGAAGTTTTACGGAGCCAAGTGAATGTTGGATGTGCTATTGGCTTGATTTAATAAAGGCTTTTCTTGCATAGAGATAGTTTAACATGGGGATTGGGGGATTAGCAAACCTTTTATTAAATATTCTGTTAATAGTTTATAATCAAGATATTGAATATCATATTTACTTTCATGAATATAAGACAGCTAATTTACTGCAACAAAGAATTTCCATGTTATACTTTTTCAAACCTATGCCATGAAAAACGAAGTCTTGAATTTGGGGATAAAACTCACAAAGTCATATTTAATGCCACAACCTTTCAACGCGAAAAAGACCTAGTAAGAATCGTTATTTAGTAAAGGTCGGCATGAGACGCCCAATTAAAGCTAGATTTAGACTTTTCAAAAAAAATCTAATAGGAAACAAAATTTTAGGATCAAATTTTGTTTCCTTTGGAGTATATAAAAAAAAGAATCAACATCAGATTTTACAAAAATGATTGATTTGATTATTGTAAAAAGTCTAAGACAACCCTACCCCATTTTTAAAAATACTGCTATTTTATTCCTACCAAATTAATCTTCAAAATGTACGATGTCTATTTCATTAAATCTTCTATAATAACCTAATACTACTCCACTCTAGTGCCATATACCGTCCCTCTAATATAAAACATTTTACGCACTAAAACATTTCGCTGTACGCTTAAAACTAAAATGCATAAATATGCTTATTTTTTTGAAAAACTTGATTTTTTTTCTCCTGTTTTTTTAATTTTTTGAAAGTTCTGTTTATATAATTATATGGAAGAAATGCAAAATTAAGATGGATATGATGTCCGTTTTTGATAAATTGAAATTTTAATGAAAGGAAAACAACTATGAAACCAATTGAAGAGCTAACATTCACTGATGACTACATGTTTGGATATGTTATGAGAAACGAAGAAATTTGTAAAGGACTTTTGGAACGGCTTTTGCAGATAAAAATTGAGCGGTTGGAATATCCAGAGCTGCAAAAAACTATTGCACCACATTATGAAAATAAGGGCGTTCGACTTGATGTTTATGTGCAAGATTCTAACCGTGTTTTTGATGTGGAAGTGCAAAATATTCTTGACGATGACTTGCCAACTCGTACTCGGTATTATCAATCTATGATGGATATTGATTTGCTTTTGAAAGGGAAAAAGTACGCGGAACTAAAAGAAAGCTTTATAATCTTTGTGTGTAAAGACGATTTTTACGGAGAAGGATTTCCATGTTATACTTTTTCAAATTTATGTCACGAGAAAAGAACTCTAGAATTTGGAGATAAAACACATAAAATCATTTTTAATGCCGCTGCCTTTCAAAGTGAAAAAGACCTAGAAAGAAAGTCACTTTTAGAGTATATTAAAAATAAAGAGTCGACTTCAGATTTCACAAAATTGATTGATCAACTTGTTGAAAAAACAAAGGAAAACCAAACTTTTAGAGGTGATTATATGGCTTGGGGTTTAGCAGAACAAGACGCAGAAAAACGTGGCTACAACGCTGGTGTCGCCGATGGTGTTGCACAGGGTGCAGAACAAAAAGCTATTGAAACTGCTAAGAATCTTATTGCTATGCACTTATCCTTGGAAGATATTGTAAAAGCGACAGGACTATCTTTTGAAACGGTTGAAAAGATTGCATATCAACCGAGGTAGAAAATATGATACTTACAGAATATGACTACGACACTGATATAGCAGTTCAACGGGAAGAAGCATATAATGAAGCTAAGCTTGAAACTGCAAAGAATATGCTTAAGTATGATGATTCTCTTGAAAAGATAGCTTCTGTCACTGGACTTCCTTTAGAAACCGTTCATAAACTTGCAGAAGAATATAAAAAATCTACAAATTAATATCAAACTTTCAAAAATAAAAAATACAGGTGGACAAAGGACGTTTCACTTTACCCCTTGACTCACTTTTGTTTCGGTTCTTCAAACATTGTAGAACCGAAATACCAACAAGCTGCTTTCAAGAAATTGTAAAAAGTCTAAGACAACCTCCTACCACATTTTTATAAATAACTGCTATTTTATTCCTACCAAATTAATCTTCAAAATGTACGATGCCTATTTTGAAAATGTGCCAAATTTATCTTCAAAATGTATACAAATTCATTTTGAAAATGTACCAAAATCATCTTCCAAATGTACACAAATTCATTTTCAGAATGTACGAAAATCATTTTCAAAATGTACTAAAATCTAACATCTTTGTTTTGCAAAGTTTTTACGAAGTTTTAAGTTCACTTCATCACTAAAAAATCGAGAAAAATTATTTTTTTTAATTTATTTTGTAACTTATTTTTATTAATGTGGTTCTATTAGTAAATACAGTTGATATAGAGATTTTCAGAATGCAATAAAACATCTCTATTTTTGAAATTAAGTAATATACAGAAACTGGAAATTAGTATTTTAGCTCTTTTCATTTGAGCATTTTTAAGACAGAGACAAAACTTTTACCAACAAGATTTTTTTATAACGCGAATTTAGATTTTTTAACCATCGAAGACTAACTTACTATTTTTTTTCAAGAAGTTTACATTTTTATTTAGTTCATTTTCAACATTACTATTTTTTCAATTTTTAAACTCAATTATCTTTTTATGAAAATTATTTTTGATTCACAAAAGAAAAATACAGGTGGCCAAGGGGCGTTTCACTTAAACCCTTGACTCACCTTTGTTTCGGTTCTTCAAACATTGTAGAACCGAAATCAAAATCATACTAAAAAACTTTAAAAGGAGGGATTTTATGAAAAAATGAAAATCTTTTAAAACAAAAAAAGCTCCTAAATGTTAGCGCATTTAAAAGCTTTTCATAAAAGAGAGCCTACATAATAAAATTGCAAACCCTAAAATAATGTCAAAAACGATTTTATCATACTGGCTCTCCTATGTCAAAGGGAAGCTGTCTAGTCATGTTTTGACGACATTCTTCCAAAATAATTCTAAATACACTTTTA